>DATMOV010000097.1:0-2334 GCA_035568055.1 Cytophagaceae bacterium | reverse complement strand
CCCCTCAAAGCAACCACTCTTGCCTTTAATTCCTTGTATTGTTCGTTATTCATGTTTTAGTAATTTGTGCACAGTGCTTGATGTAGTCAATGGTTATATAAAATTTCGTTTAGTTGGGCGAATTTATATAATAATCTTTCCAAAAGGTATAAGCTGAGTTAGAAATTAGTATTCCTTTTTTTATTTTGTCGATTGCCAACTGTAAACTGCCAACTCATTTTCTTGGCTTCCAAATTATCTCTTCTCCCTTGAGCTCTTTGCTCATCATGCGTGACAACACAAAAAGATAATCGGACAGGCGATTCAGATAAATCACTACCAGTTCAGGTACGAATTCTTTTTGTTCTAATGAAACGACCAGCCTCTCTGCTCTTCTGCAAACACACCTCGCGATATGGCAGAATGATACAGATTGATGTCCGCCTGGCAAAACAAATTCTTTGAGTGGAACCAGTTCAGCTTCCATGCCGTCTATTTTTTTTTCGAGCAATTTAACATCATCATCCAGCAGGTCCGGCACTTTCATTTTTGATTTTTCAGGGTCTGATGCCAGGAGTGCGCCGATGGTAAAAAGCCTGTCCTGAATCTCTTTAAGGATTTCTTTCCTGTTATTATTCACATCCTGGTCCCTGAGCAAACCAATGTGAGAGTTTAATTCATCAATGGTGCCATAAGCATTGATGCGGTCTTCAGACTTTAGAACCCTGGTGCCTCCTATCAGGGAGGTTTTACCTTTATCGCCGGTTTTAGTATATATTTTCATAAGCTTATTCCATGCCTGGCTGGATGGTTTTAAGTGATTCTTTGAATTGCCTGAATTCTTTTTCTGTCAACAACTGTTCAAGTTTGTCTAGTGCAAAGCTCGCATAAGATTCAATATTGATCAGGATACTTTGCCTGGCATAAGCTTCCAGTATTTTGACAGAATAAGGATTTAATGCTACGGATTGCACCAGGATATTATAAGCATCCATATATTTTTTCCTGCTGTTAAGAAAGTCAACGGCCCATATCACTCCATCTTCATTGAAGGGATCAGCTTTCAGCGCAGTCAAAAAAAATCTTTCCGCGTTCGTGTCTTCTCCCGCATACTGTGCGACTAACCCTTTAAAATAATTCTTAGCGGCCTGATTATTTTTATTGAGGTAAATCCCGTCAATCTGATTTTTTATCTCAGTCCGGTTTTTTTCCATAGCAAGCAGGCGCAGGTATTGATAATTGAGTAAGCCGAATTCATCGGCAGCTTTGCTCAGGTCATGGCTTGATGCCTGCCGGAATATATTGGCATTGCCGATCTCACCACGGTTGATATAGAATTCCATCATCTCAGCGGAAGCGATGTATTTTATGGTCTGATTCTCGAAAGAAGTAAAAACAGTCAGCAGGTCTTTTTCAGAAATATCCTTTTTTCTTAAATGAAGATACTGAAGCCGTAAAGGTTCATGCATGGAAAGTATGCTGTCTTTATTATTCCCGGTAAGAAGGAGAATAAGATTTTCCGTAAGCAGTTTCATGTCCCTGTCTCCGCTTTTCTTCAAAGGTTCGAGCGCGGTGAGCGCCTCATTTTTCTTGCCTGCTTCTGCCAGTGAAATGCAATAGTTCAGATAAGCATTGTGGTCATTTCTCATGGATGCCGCCTCTTTCAGATTTTCAGCAGCTTCGATGAATTGATTATTATCCATCATCCACATGCCCATATTGTTCCAGTAAGACGCTCCCGAACTGCCGGCGAATCCTTTCAGGTTTTCCATCATGGTTTTGGCTTTGCCTTTGTCCCCGTTATAATAGTAGTATAGGGCCTGTAGGTAACGCAGGTATTCGGCATAGCTTTCGTTGGAAGAAAATCTTTGCAATGAGTCCGTGAAGGCGATATATTTTTCATCCTTTTTCCCCAGGGAATTGATGCCGTAGTTATAGATATAAGCGAATGCGGGATTATCCAGCATAGTGTCTTTCAAAAAAGCCCTGTTAAAAGGCGCTGTCGATTTTTTGTTGTATAAATTATATAATACCAGTGCATTCGCATTGAATGGTGCATAGTCCTGCATGTTATATTCTTCGATCAGCGAATCCGCGGTTTCATAGATTTTATTTTTGATGAGGAAATAAATAATATTGTTTGAAGGCACCTCTTTGTTGTGGGAATACTTTTTAGATTGTTGCAGGTAATGAATGGTCGAATCAAGAAGGCTGGTTTTCGAGAAGATCATGGCCAGGTTATTATAAAGGACTCCGCTTTTTGGGAAGCGTTTCAGGCCATCTTCAAGTGCGAACTTCGCAGGAAAAAAATTGTCATTATCAACATAAATATTGCTTAGGTTAAGGTAGGAATAT
>DATMOV010000096.1:0-14254 GCA_035568055.1 Cytophagaceae bacterium | reverse complement strand
CAACTATAATGATACCACTGATGGCGTTGGTTACTGCCATAAGCGGGGTGTGCAATGAGTGGGATACATTCCATATCACCTGCCAGCCTATGAATACTGCCAGCACAAACACAGTGAAATGCTGCATGAATTCCGAAGGTGCAAATTGGCCAAGGAAAAGCAAAAACAAACCAATCACACCAAGACGTATGAACATGGATGTTGCCTGTTTTTTGGCAAGCTGTTTTTCATTTAGTTTCTTCTCTTCGGCTTTGGCAGCAGCTGATTCTGTTTTAGGTTTGGCAGGGCTAACAGGCAATGGCTGTGGAGGCCAATTGATCTTGCCATTATAGGTTACCATGGCGCGCGACACCACTGCATCTTCAAAATCAATCTTGAATTTCTCTGCCTTGCCCATATCATCAAGCAGGTGGCAAAGGTTATTGCCATAGAGTTGTGAGGCCTGGTTGGGCAGCTGATTGAGTTTGCCGAGAATGGTGACACCGTTTTCAGTGGTATAAACTTCACCGGGTTTGGTAAGTACGCAGTTGCCGCCTGTTGATGCAGCAAGGTCAACGATCACCGAGCCGGGTTTCATCGCGGCAACGTGATAATCGAGAATCAGCTTCGGAGCTTCCTTGCCTGGGATCTGTGCGGTGGTAATGATGATATCTACTTCTTTGGCTTGTTCAAGAAAGAGATGCATTTCTGCCTCAATGAATTCTTTGCTCATTTCTTTGGAATAACCCGATGAAGTGGCCCCGTCTTCATTGGTGTTTACTGTTAGGAAAGAAGCGCCCATAGATTCGATCTGCTCGGCTACTTCTTTTCTGGTATCAAATGAGCGGACAATAGCGCCGAGTGAGTTGGCAGCACCGATAGCTGCAAGACCGGCTACACCGGCTCCAATCACAAGTACCTTGGCGGGCTCTACTTTTCCGGCTGCAGTGATCTGTCCGTTTAAAAATTTTCCAAAATGGTATGAACCTTCAATCACAGCGCGGTAACCCGCAATGTTGGCCATTGAAGAAAGCACGTCCATTTTCTGCGCCCTGGAAATACGAGGAATGGCATCCATAGCCACAGCATTTACTTTTTTGTCGGCTAGTTTTTGCAGGAGAGGTTGATTCTGCGCCGGCCACAAATAGCTGAGCAGAACGAGGCCTTCCCTCATCATGCCAACTTCTTCAACGCTTGGCTCTTTAACTTTTAATACAATATCTGATTGGCCGTAGATCTCGGCGGCAGTTTGAACTATCGTGGCGCCGGCTTCTTCAAATTCTTTGTCTGAAAAATTCGCCTTGAAACCGGCATTTTGCTGTATTTTTACCTGAAAGCCTTGTTTTATCAGGCGCCTCACTGTTTTGGGAGTTGCCGCTACCCTGAGTTCGGTAGTGGATACTTCCATTGGAATTCCAACTTTCATATTGTGATCTTGTAAATCCAAATTACAATAATATTAAGGAATTAAAAATGACTTTGCTCACATTGTCATTTTTCAAACCGGTGAAAGTGAAACTAATGCTGTCTTTATTTCCCCAAATACTTTTTTGAACATTTATAATTTGTCCAATAGTTCAAGTTGCAAGTAAAATTTATTTGCTTTTTTCTTAAATCCTAAAGGCTTCAACAATTCGTAAAAACCTTTTTTTATTACTCTGTCAAACTTTATCTCCGATACTGTTTTTATTTTGTGTGTTGTATTTCGTTATAGATAGGCAGGTGAATGTCGACAGACATTCTTCTCTTTTGAGGAGAAAACTTTGTACAGAGAATCTTTATATTTTTTCCTATATCAGAAATTAAAGAAATTCATTTCGGACTTTATAGGAATATTTGGTCATGGTTGATAAGCTAAACTCGTCGAAGCATTTTGCTATTGTTCTGTACCGGATTTGCCATTGAGTTTCTCCTCGCAATAATTCTTAAACTGCAGAATCCTCAGACAATCGTCGAACAGGAAATCAAAATTGATCTCCTTATTTTCTAAGGGATTGCAAAACGAATTTTTCGCACTTGTTTTTGCTTGGACTTTCCGATACCGTACAAAATCTAAATCTATAAAGCGTTGTAAGGCAATAGGTGCATATTTGATCAATTCGGCATGAATTTTATTCAAAGGCTTTACTCATTCTGTCGATTTCAACTTTTGATAAGCCTGTATTTTTTGCGACGCTTCGCCATTCACTCACTGCCTCTTTCACCTGCTCAATTATTTTTTTAACATTTGATTTGTTTACCCGAAAATATTCGGCAACACTTATCGCAAGTTCTATGTCGAGTGAATTATCCTTTTCCGAAATGTTCAGACTAAGTCCGCTTCCAAATTCATTTGGATTAATGTCGTAAGCAGGAGAAAGTCTCCATCCGCTTTCCGACAATAAGAAGCCGTGATTTCTTAAGTGGTCATCGGTATTTTTTACACAGATATGAAACACGATCCTTCTCCAGAGTTCTTCCAGATCGGTATTCACATCAGCTCCATTCCTCTCCAGGAATTCAGCCATTTCAAGATAGCTCACGCCCGTGCCATGCCTGGCGCCATCCTGATATCCCAATAAGGTCATGGCAGAAGCAAAATGAATCCTCTCTTCCTTTTCGGTTCTGTCAAATCTTTTAGTAAGAAAAGTATGATAGGTATTATTGAATTGTTTTACATCGTGCTCGGCCATATTTAGTCCGGCTTTCACAGCAAGACGACTGGCTACCATTTCCCAGGCTCCTACATTCTTCGTGTCTTTAATGCTTGGGAATTTGGCGATCCATAAATGACCTTCCGGATCGAGGACGCTTGCTTTGGGTCTTGCACCTCCCAATGAAGAGCCGGGAGCAATCAGCATACTGATCCATTTCAGGTACTCTTCATCATCTACATTGTCTTCTTCAAATTTTATACTTGCCTGTTCCAGCTCACGCAATGAAGTCCAGGGTGGGGAGGCCATATATTTATCGTCATTCTGAAAATTTCCATCCGGATCTGTCTTGAAACGCAAGGCACCCATGCGATGTGCATCGTATACGCCAAGCAAGTAATCTGATTCCAGGAGATTTTTTGAACTGCGCTTTTCTTTTCGCGCAAGTACTGCTTCCCTTCTGTCCATAAGAACCCTTCCCCAACGGTCCGGACAAGAATCAAGGAATACACCAAAATTCATTTTCTCATCTCTGGGAAAGTAGCGCCCGGAATACAGCTGCAAATCCGGATCAATCATAGAAGTAGACCCTGATTGAAGCCATTTTTTTGTGTATTCAAAAGAGAACACCTCTTTGGCTTTGGCGGGAGTCGCTGAAAGAATTCCCATAAGAACGGGATCCTTAAATCCGTTCCAATGTGCATACACTTGTATTTCTTTTTTCCCGATCATATTCTAATAAGTGTAAATGCGATTATCAAATCTGTGTAATCAGTTTAATCCTTTTTAGTCTGTGGGCCTCTTTTAGGTGCTCTTTCTTTTACAGTTAATTCGGCATCCTGCAATTTTCTTCCAAGTACATCATCGGCTGCTATCTTCAGCAGATCTTTTTCAAGTCCTAGTACAAATAATATCTTGCAATAAATACCCATGGCAACACTGGGTGCTCCTTTCTCTACGTGTAGAAGAGTAAGCCTGCTTATATTGGCTCTTTCTGCCACTTGCTGCGCGCTTAGCTTTCTGCGCAAGCGGGCCAGTTTGATGTTTTCTCCGAATTCTTTCAAAACTTTACTGGCAGATGGCAATAAAACAGATTTTTGCTTAGGCATAACGTTTATAAATATATACAAATATAATAATTTTTGTATATTTATATATACATTATTGTAAATAGAAGCAGGTAAATGTCAGCGCCTCGAGATAGAGACTATCTATTTCGCGATTCGCGAATTGTAAATCGCTTTAAAACACCAATTGTCTTTTGATATTCTTACTAATAAGGAAAAGCAGATGAATTCCAATTATGGCTGGAACCAATCATTTCTTTTGGATAAATTATACATTCACATGACCGCGAGCTTAGAAGCCATTCGTTCCTGTTTTTATGAAATTGAAGAGATAATTTAACTTCTTTATAAAAATTCCCGATCGGCTTTCTTCTTTTAATTCGTAATTCTACTTCTCCACTTTCGGGGTCTGCTTTAGTTACAATCAGATAATACTTGGGATACTTTTTCCTTATCTCTTTTATACTCAAAATAACTACTTCCTGATTAAATAATCTTAACTGCGAATTGTTGTCTATCAGGTCATTCTCAAGTAGATAACAACCACTATGAAATATATAATTATAAGTCTTTTTATCTAACAAGTTCTCAAAATGTTCCAGCTGTGATAATGTCATGATCAAAGATTTTGGCTCTGTTAACACAGATGACTGAGAAAAGGCGCTTAAAGGGAAAAGAAGAAGAAGTATGAGTTTTTTCATAGGTATAAAGTTTGGATAAAGTTCTTAATATTTAGGTAATTATTATCTGATTTATCTTTATTAATTTCCTCCTCACAATAATTCTTAAACTGCAATATCCTCAAACAATCGTCGAACAGGAAATCAAAATGAATCTCCTTATTTTCTAGTGGATTGCAAATTAAAAAGTTCGTAACATTTTTTGGAAGGACTCCCTAGCTTACCTAGTGGATCTGTTCAAAGGCTTTGTTCATTCTGTCTATTTCTGCTTTTGATAAGCCCTTACTCTTTTGCGACGCTTCGCCATTCACTCACTGTGGCTTTCACCTGATCAATTATTTTTCTGATGTGAGATTTATTGACCCTGAAATATTCTGCAACGCTGACTGCAAGCTCCAGATCAAGGGAATTAGCCTTTTCCGAAATATTCAGACTAAGTCCGCTTCCAAATTCATTTGGATTAATGTCGTAAGCAGGGGAAAGTCCCCATCCGCTTTCCGTCAATAAGAAAGCGTGATATCTTAAGTGGTCATCGGTATTTTGACACACGACCCTTCTCCAGAACTCTTCCAGATCGGTATGCACATCAGCTGGGTTAACAAATGAAAGAGTAGGCAGCCACAAACCTGCCTGCTAAAAATCAGCCCTTTTTGACTAATCTTCTTTTAAAATTTAATTGAGTTTGACCTGTGTTGAATCTTTATCATCATCATGATCATGATGATGCCCACAACCTTTGTGATGTTTGCCCTTAGGATGAATGTCATCACCCTTTTCGCATGAGAAAGCACAAGAAAATATTATTATTACGACGAATGATAATGAAAGTATATATTTCATAAGATATGAATTAGTTAATATTGATTAATGTAATATCCTCATTAAACGAATCTAAAACTAATTTAGTCTTCGTCTTTTTTCATCAACAAACCTGTCATTCCTTGTAAATCAGGCTTCCTTTTCAATATTGCCAATTTTAAAATTTGCTTCATATATGCCTTTTCCAATTCTACTTTAGGTATATCGGGATATTTAGTTTTGAAAAATTTTAGAACTGCCTGAGGCACTATAGAATCGATGACTTTCAGTTTATTCTCACAGGTTATAATCGTCAGAAAAGTTATTAAGAAAGTAATCTGAATAGAGTCTTCATAAGATCGTCTGTTTAGATCGCTAATACAACTACTGCCTAAGTATATTGTTTGAATCAATTCCGACTTTGATTTCTACGCTTCCACATATGTAACCTAATTAGGTCTGATTCTATCCCTTTTTCTTAAGCCTTTCAGATACTCCTTTTCCTTCAGGCTTCGCTTTTCTGTACTCAAATGCAAAAATTTTATATTGGCTATGCTTCCATCAAAATTCACTTCAACTGTTTTAAGGATCAAATTTTTCATTTTTGATCCCTCAATGTCTTTAAAATAACTTTTTTCCAAAATAACTTTATTTCCAAGCGTTGTGATATTACCCCACAGGTACTGGGTTTCTAACGAACTTGTTTTTTCAAGCTCATTAGCATCGGATTCCGGGGGCAACGGTTTTTCTTTATAAGGAAGATCCACTACGGAGAAAGAAATTATTCCGTGTTTAATACTCTTTTCTTTTTATAGCTCTTTTGGTTTATAAACTGTCCAATAATGCCATCATACTTCTTTTCCGTAATAAACTTGTTTTGAATGATTCTACTTTTGAATTAAAGCGGGTAACATGAATTTGATTACACCTTGCTGGATTATTGCTCACCTGAATGAAATAAAGCCCATTCTTATCTCCTAGTATGAATGCAGACGGCAAAGCTTGTAAACCATAAACTTTTCAATCTCTGTTTCCCATTGTTTTTTCAGATCATCATTGTATTTGGTAAATTTGTATTGTTTCCTAATCACAAAGCCATCATCTTTTATATCTGTGAAATCCAGGAAGATATTAAATCGTAATTATTGCCTGGTCCAGTTTACAAACATATCTGGTTTTTGGAGAGTAGATATAATACAGTTAGTCAATGCAAAAAAGTTCATCTTGAAACCAAAAATATTTATTAAATCAAATATATTATTATTTACACATATAATTATTTCCATTCAACACAGTGTTGGCAGTAGTCTTAAATTTGTACATTAAGTATGCGACGACTTGAGACTTTCGCCAACCACTCTGTTTTCCATATAAGTTAATCTTTGTTTCAAACTTGTTTCAGGACGAGGCATTTGTCCAAATAAGCCCCGACTTCTCGGGGCTATGTATTAATTAATTATCAGTTCTGCTTCTTCAGGCGTTGTTTTTGTCTGTTTCTTTTTCAGAGGTCTGGCGATCCTGGTCATTGATATTTTTGAATTAATAAGTTCGATAACTCCGGCAAAAGCCATCGCAAAATAAATATACGTTTTGTCGATATGCATATCGGCACCTTCCACCACTAGCATCGCGCCAATCGTAATCAGGAAGGCCAGCGCAAGAACTTTCAGCGAAGGCCTTGAATCTATGAAGTCAGAGATCTTTCCTGAAAGAAAGAACATCAGGGTCATAGACAGAACTACAGCAATGATCATGATCTCTACCTGATCAACAAGACCGATCGCTGTTAAGATCGAGTCGGCGGAAAAGACCAGGTCGATCATCACGATCTGCATTATCACTTTTACAAGTGTGCCGGCCTTCTGTTTTTCCCTACTTTCTTCTTCAAAAAGACCATGAATCTCTGAAGCGCTCTTATGGATCAGAAACAAACCACCAAGGAATAGGATCAGGTCTCTTATTGAAACAGGGTGATTAAATCCCTTCAGCGTAGTGATGCTGAAAACAGGCTCTGTCATCTGTGCAAGCTCAGCGATGAACATCAGGGCCACAATTCTTACACCCAGTGCAATCGCCAGACCTGTCTTCCGGGCGATGTCAGCCTGTCTTTTATCCTTTAGCCCGTTTGCCAGGATTCCTATGAAAATGATGTTGTCAATACCCAGCACGATCTCCATCATTGTTAAAGCAAAAATTGAAATTACTATTGTTATCATTGTTGAATTTTTATTTAATTATTTATTTAATGTTTTATTAATTACTAATTATAAATAGTGGTGCTTGATCAGATCCACTGTATCTTTTACATTTCTGGTCTTTACAGCCTCACCGATCGTTACAAATTTCCAGTCGCCCCCATTTCGCACAATTTTCGCCATGATCATGGAAACTTTACCTTTATACTTGGGCTCAGCTGCCAGATTGAACGAAGCGAATGCATTCTTTGATCCGTTTTCTTTCCCATCCAGCAACCTGATCTTGGCATAAGGGATAGTATCAAATTCCTGGCCTCTGTAGGAGTTAAGATATATGAAGACCGTCTCCACACTTCTTGATACTCTTTTCAGATTGATCGAGATGACTTCATTGTCTTTGTCATCACTTATATCATCTCCGCCCTGGTCGTCGCCACTATGCTTCACAGAGTTGTCGTCGGAATGCTTTTTCTTGAAGTAGACAGTATCGATATGTCTCTTGTCAGCTCCGAACATACTTACACTTCCGTCCAGGTCAACATCTTCCTGCCACAAGCCCCACCATGAGTTTATCTTACCCCAGTTGAGGCCTACATATATATTTTCCGGCTTATCCCCATATTTCTCCAGAGAGATGGTACTGCCTTTTTTTAGATTGATCATATTTTTCTCCTTTCTTATTACGCGTAAATTTCAATTAAACCCTGAAGCCCTTTTTTATATCCGCAGCCTACTGCGGTAAAGTGCCACTCATTATTTTGCTTGCTCAGCTTACCGAAAACCACATCGGTGTTTCCGCTAAATTCTGCGTCAAGATCGTATCTCAGTATTTCAGTTTGAGATTCCACATCGTATAGTCTGATATAAGCGTCTGACAACATTCCGAAGTGCTGCTTTCTGATATCGGCGTCGTGTATGGTGACTGCGATCACAATTTCTTCACAGCCGGAATTGATCAGGTACATATTTGCAAGGATCATCTCATCGTCATCATCTCCTGCGCCGGATCTATTATCTCCCGTGTGCTTGATAGCACCGTCCGGTGAATTCAGGTTGTTGTAGAAGATGAAGTATTCGTCGGACAAAACTTTTCCATTTTTCCCTGTCATGAAGACAGAGGAGTCCAGATCCATTTTCTGTGCTACTACTTCCCATCCAAGGCCGATCATTAACTTTTTAAGGCCCGGTTGATTTTTTGTAAGATTGAAAGAGTTACCTTTCTTTAAATTAATTGACATAGTTTTATTTATTTAATTGTTAAACATTAATTACTTTTTAAAGAAGTCGTTCAGAATATCTTTATTCTCAGAAGACTTACTGTCCTGGTTTTTTTTATTCATATAGAATTCGTTAAGAATTTTATCTTTCGTTACTTCAGGCTTAGCCTTGATGAATTGATCTTCTATCTGCTTCATCTTCCTTTTCTTTTTTTCTTCATCTTCCAATAAAAGCTGCTCCTGAAGGTTTTTAAAATCCTCTTCTACCTCATGAGTAGTCTGGATGTTCTCTAGTTTTATTGTCACCTCCTGTTCGGCACCGGTGAGTTCCAGCAATGCTTCAGATTCGGCTTCTAGCTTGTTGATCTTTTCTTCAAGCCTCGATACACCGGACAAAGCTGTCTGATTCAGGCCACCCATAGATTCAGCAATTTTTTTCTGTGCTTTAGCTGTTTCGTATTTAGCGGCATAGATCGACTTCTTTGCTTTAAGCTCTTCGTGCTTCATCGAAACACGCTTAAGCTGCTTTTTTTGGTCCGCGATCTTTGCCTTTAGCATCTGCGTAAGAGCGCTATACTCTTCGATTTTTCTGGAGCAAATATTTTTATACTCCAGTGCTGTTTTTGCAAGCTCAGCTTCACCGTGACCGAGGGCAGTTTTGGCTTTTTGTTGCCAGGCTTCTGCTTCCAGCTGTGCCTGCTGAAGCTCCCGATCTTTTATTTTCTGATCGGCCAGCGCCACGGCAATTGCCTTGGTCATGCTCTGCATATTTTGTTCGGACTCCCGTACCGCCAGCTCGTACATTTCGACTGGGTTTTCGACAGCGTCTAAAGCAGACAAAGCTTTAGCCTTGAACAGGTTCATGAACCTGTTGAAAATAGATTTCCACATGTTGTGATTGTTTAAATGGTTATTCTGAAAGTGTCGGACAATTAGATCAGGCTATCCGGCAAGCCTGTAATTGAGATCTAAGGGAGTATAATTCGTACGTAGTTAATAGTAGAATTAACAAAGTGATCAGAAACAAAAATAATTGAAGTCATTTTAATTTTCAGCAAGCCTTGTTTGCCTTGCTTATATGACAATTGATACACTTGTACCCGGGAAGGTAACCTGATTTTAAATTTATTTATTTTGTAACTATTTGGAAAATATTCCGTAGCGATAGTCTAATCAAGCAGAATACTTTGTTGTCCATTCGTTTATTAAGCTGTCGCACAATTGTTGGAAGGTCTGTTTGATTACTTACCGATTATTTTTTTCCTGTGCGATTTTCCCCAAAGGTGTAATTCATTAATTGTTCTTTCTAATGTTTTGCCATGGGAAGTTAATTCATATTCAACAGTAATAGGTTTGGTATCAAGTACCGTTCTTTTAATGAGTAAATTAATTTCAAGATCCTGTAACTCTTTCGATAACATTTTTGCGGCAATACCGTCAACCAGTCTTAGCAAATCCATAAATCGCACAGCCCCTCTATAAGTCAAGGTCGCAATAATGTGAATTTTCCATTTTCCGCTCAATACATCCATCGCATCTTTTATAGCCAATATTTCCTTTGAACATTCACTATGCGCTTCAGTTACTTTCTTTTTCATCTTGTGATTGTTTTACTTAATCCTGATACAAATTTATGCTACAAAGATATGATAATACACATAGTTTCATAAAGGAAACTAGTTTCCAAAAGGAAATCCATATCAATTGTAAACTAAGTATGAGCTAATTTTGATCCGTTAATCATAAAAAATAATTACTCAAAAAATACAATGAAAGAAATCTACAACAAGCTCGCTTCTGCTGAAAGAATTAACGCAGGCGAAAAGGCACTTACAGCAAATGGTTTTCTTCCTGAAACTGTCGCGACGGGAGCTGAAGCCCTTGCCCGTATACAAGAACTTATACCCAAAGGAGCATCGGTGATGAATGGAGCATCGCGCACACTTGAAGAGATTGGGTTCATAGGCTATCTCAAAGAAGGCGAGCACGGCTGGAATAATCTCCATGAAGCCGTTCTTTCGGAAAAGGATCCTGCAAAACAGGCAGAGTTGCGAAAATATTCTGTCGTTTCAGATTTCTATCTCGGTAGCGTTCATGCGCTTGCTGAAACGGGAGAACTTGTCATAGCTTCTGCATCCGGAAGCCAGCTTTCACATCTCGCATTTACTTCTCCCAACCTGATTCTTATTGTTGGCACTCAGAAAATCGTGCCTACTCTTGCCGATGCGCATAAACGCATAGCGGAGCATGTCTTTCCACTTGAAGATGCTCGTATGAAAAGCATGGGATACCCGGGAAGTCTTATTGGGAAGGAGCTTATCCTGCATAAAGAGCATCCTATGATGGGTCGTAAAGTACATGTTATTCTTGTCAGGGAGAAACTTGGATTCTAGCGATTTTGCTGAAGCGCAATAAATACTCGTGCGCGGGTAGAAGCAAAACAATTATAAAATTTATTAATAGTAGCACAAATCATCTTAACTAATTTAAAAACTAAAATCATGTCAAATAAAACCACACGTATTATTTCAATCATACTTTTGGCGGTGCCTTCACTAATGCTCCTTATGAGTTCAGTGATGAAACTGGCCGGTGCCAAACAAATGGTGGAGGGTCTTACTAAAGCCGGGATGGGCAATTACATATTTCTTTTGGGGCTCATTGAATTGTTTTCTGTTATTCTTTTATGGATACCTAAAACGCGCAACATTGGTTTCTTCCTGGTATGTTCTTATCTGGGTGGAGCGCTGTCAATAGAATTGGCAGGTGGCCAGCCACCTTCTGCGGTAATTTTCTTAGCTATAATCTGGATAGCAGTTTTCTTGAGAGACCGGACAATGTTTTTGAAATCTGCCAATAAAGAAAACAATTAAAATATAGTTTGGTTAGAATTAATAAACATCAAAAAGCTAATGGAAATTGGAATTGATAGTTTTGCTGCATCTTTTGGGGATGCTGAACACAAAATAGAAAGTAGTGAAGATGCTATTGCAAACTTACTTGATAGAATAGAGCTCGCAGACAAAGTAGGTCTTGATGTGTTTGGAATAGGTGAACACCACCGCAAAGAAATGCTGGATTCAGCACCTGTAGTAATTCTTGCAGCAGCAGCGGCCCGTACAAAACGAATACGGCTCACAAGCGCTGTTACAGTGCTCAGCGCAGCTGATCCTGTGAGAGTATTTCAAAACTTTGCTACGCTGGATTTAATTTCCAGAGGTCGTGCAGAAATGGTTGTTGGACGCGGATCATCCATAGAAGCTTTTCCATTGTTCGGTTTCAGTTTAAATAATTATGATGAGCTCTTTGCAGAAAAGCTTGAACTTTTACTTAAAATCCGCGAGAACGAATTTGTCACATGGTCAGGTAAATTTCGTCCGCCACTTAAAAACCTTCCTGTATACCCAAGGCCGTTACAAGACCCACTTCCTATATGGTTGGGTGTTGGCGGAACGCCAGAATCTTTTGTTCGTGCGGGTATACTTGGATTGTCATTAATGGTTGCCGTCATTGGAGGCGAAACACATCGTTTCCGTCCGCTTATAGATCTTTATAGGGAAGCTTGGGAAAAAGCAGGGCATGCTCCTGAAAAATTAAAAGTAGGTTTGCATTCACTTGGCTATATAGCAAATACTACTGAAGAAGCGATCAATGATTTTTATCCAGGTTATGCACAAACCATGAATACGGTTGGCAGAGAGCGTGGCTGGCCAATGATGACACGTCAGAGATTTGAATCCCAGTTAGGTCCGCAGGGTGCCTTACTGGTGGGTAATCCTGAAGAAGTAGCTGAAAAAATTCTCAGGCACAGCGAAGCACTTGGGGGAATTTCGAGACTTACTTTTCAGATGGATGTTGCATCTACACCAAATCCGAAAGTATTGCAGGCAATAGAATTAATAGGCTCCCGCATATCACCTTTGGTTAATAAGCAGGAATCTTTAAGGTAAAAATCATCTAAGCATTTTCAACAATATCCGCAAAAAATTTGGGGAATAAGAAGCTTATTCTCCGCCCCCCCTGATCATGCTGTGTGTTGGTTTTTGTTACAGAATCTGCTTCAACTAACGGTTATGGTCATCACTTTCTTTTAGCCTTTTTCTTACCTTCCTTAGGATCCGGCTGGCCTTTACCTGAGGTCATCAAGCTCAATAAACTGTTATGCAAATAATCGGTCCATGCATTTTCACAAGCATCATAACATTCAAAATCTGGAACTAAACCCAAGTGTGTGAAATCAACTTGCGTTGCTTTGTTTTTAGTTGAAATTTCCCAAATCACTTGAGTATCCTTCCATTCCTTTTTGTTTTTAAGCCAATGCTTATTGCAGCTGGTGACATACCAAACTATCTTTTTACCGGGAATCGATTCTACAATTTTTAAGGTTACGAAAGTTTGGCCAAAATGTACGGTAAAAATATCATTCAGTTTTTTGCGAACTGCCTTCCAAATCTTCTGTCCACCATTTTGAAACGCTGTTAATGCTTTTGAATGCTTCCTGTGCCGTTGCACAAACCGTAATGCCTGTATGATAATCCGGATTCTTCATGCTTACTTTTTCCCGTGCTGTTTGAGCAGCTGCTCATTGAACTCACGTTCTTTATCCTTCGGGTTCGGCTGCCCTTTACCTGTGGCTATCAAGTTACGCAAACTAATTTTTATATAATTGTCCCATGAATCAAAGCAGATACTGTAACATTCATATTCAGGAACTAAACCCAAGTGAGTGAAGTGGATTTGAGTTTTGTTGTCTTTTTCAGAAATTTCAAAAATAATTTTTGTGCCAATCCATTCGCTTTTGTCTTTAGTAAAATTAAAATGGTTGTCCAGAACATGCCAAACGACTTTTTTATCAGGAACGAATTCTATTATTTTCATTTTGCACTTATGGACATCTTTGTAATGATAAGTAAACACATCATTGAGTTTGTCTGTGCTGCCTTCAATTTCTTCACTCCACCATCCGCGAACATTGTTGATGGCATTGAAAGCTTCTTTTGGAGTTTGATCTACCAATATGGTAGTGGTAAAATCAGATGTAGTCATTTTTTATGATTTTTGATTTTGGAAATTTTATATAGCAAATATATTGTTTAAATATTACTTGTTTGGGGTGTAAAATGGACCTTTTAGCGGGTTGATTTGGACAGGATGATTTTCTATCTTTATATTCATGAAACATCTTACTATATTAGTTCCTGACGGGCAGAATAATCTAAGCAGCATGGTAGGTGCTTACAAAATATTTACAAGAGCCAATGAGTATTGGAAGAAAATTGTCAGAAAGGAATTGTTTACAATTCAGTTAGCAGGTATTTCAAAAAAAGTGGAATTCTATGAGGGCTTGTTTACCGTGAAGCCGCACACAACTATTTCAGCTATAACAAAAACCAATCTCATCATTATTCCGTCATTGAACCATAATTATCAAAAAGCGGTGAAGGGAAACAAGGCACTGATTGATTGGATTGCGAAACAATATAAAGACGGTGCTGAAATAGCAAGTATATGCACCGGTGCATTTATGCTTGCATCAACTGGTTTGCTGGATGGAAAAAGTTGTTCTACACATTGGGCTGCTGCGGAAAATTTCAGAAGTATGTTCCCAAAAGCGAATTTACAAACCGATAAGCTGATTACGGATGAAAATGGCATTTACACGAATGGTGGAGCCTATTCTTTTCT
>DATMOV010000095.1:0-13852 GCA_035568055.1 Cytophagaceae bacterium | reverse complement strand
AAACCTAAGCAATAAGGCCGCTTTTTATTTTCTTGCAGCCAAATTAATATACTATATATCAACAAATTAATTTTATGATTAAAAAATACTGAGGTTTTTAAAAAACAATATAAAATTGTATGAAAAAAATAAAATATATAATATTTTACTTATATTTGCCATATATTAAAAGAATAACTATAATGAAACATGAAAAAAGATAAAATAATGATAATATTTTAAAGAATAAAAACCCGATACTCTAGTCCTATGAAAAAAACCTAACTCATATTTTCTTTGACATTGGATACACTAATTCTGAAGTTTTGAGGTAAAAAAAACAATAAATTTCGATGAAAAGAATTTTTATGGTGCTTTATTTTTTCTCCAACATGTCCAGCCCTTTATTCGCCCAATGGGGGAAAGCACCTGCCGGCTGGAGTGATTTTTCTATAGGCCTCACTGATGACGCGACTAAATTAGCGATTATCACTACTGCGAAGGCAATACCTACAAACCTTGAGTATAGAGTGAGGTATATTAACAGCGGAGTAGATACTACTACAAATTGGTACAGCTGGTACTTAGGAGGCGGGTCAATAGTCACTAAATACATCAGCGACAGTAAAGCAATAGGCATGAAGGCCGCTTTTAATATCTATATGTTGCAGGAAGATGCCGGTGCTACCGTGGCTATTAACAATATGCAGAATGCTGTATTTATGCAAAAATATTTTTGGAATATCAGAAATGTGGCGCAGAAAGCGAATGGAAATAAATGTGCTTTCATCATAGAACCTGATACCTGGGGATATCTGATTAAAGCTTGTTACCCTGCTCCAACGGCTCCCGGTTCAAACGATCCAACTATAAGGCCTAACCTTGTCACCACTTGTAATCTCAGCACCTTGGGTTTTCCTCAGTTGGTGGGCTTACCAAATACGATGGCAGGCGTGGCACAAGGTATTATTAAAATCATTCGCAGCATTGCTCCGGATGCTACTTTAGGTTTTCATACGGATACCTGGGCTACCTGGTCCAACGGCGCTACTGGTGCCCCGTGTCTGGGAACTCTTTGTACTTCATTCTATACTTGTCAGGCCGGTATGCCTTTTTGGAGTGTTTCGGATATTGACGCTGGTGCCGATTTTCAAATCGCCTGGTATAATGAATTATTTGGAGGTGCTACAACCTGCGACAAAGGAGATTTTCTGGTTGTGGAAAAATATGGATTTGATGAAGGTGGCCGATGGGCTGCTTTCGGTGCGGGAGAAAGCTGTTTATATTATGGTGCTACACAATATCAGAACTGGTTGCATTGGAGTAAAAGAATGGGACAGGGAATTAATCTGCCATTATTAGGCTGGCAGATTCCTATCGGACATACAGGATTGCCTAATGTCATCAATCAATACGAAGACACTTTTATGCAATATTTCTTCGCAAATAAAAGCAGTTTCTATTGCGCTGGCTTCATAGGATTATTTATGGGTCCAGGAGTCGGCCAGTCCACCTTGTACACGAATGGTGCCGGTTCAGGAGATGGTGGCTGGCTTTTCAGCAACCTACGTAGCAACCTTGATCCGACCAGGCCTGTTAGTATGAATGTATCCACCAATGGATGCGCTGGAACTATAACTGCCACGAGTGGTTGTAACTCACTTCCTCTTGAATTAGTATCTTTTACGGCTGAAAAGGAAAATGATTTCGCGACCATAAAATGGATCACTGCGCATGAAACAAATGTTGCTCAGTTTATTCTTCAAAAAAGTAGTGACGGAATAAACTTTACTGATATCGCGAATATGAATGCAAGCAATAAATCTGATTCTTATAATTATTATTCTAATAGCGATTATATGCTCAACTCATCTGAAGTTTATTACAGACTAAGGGAAATTGATATGGATGGAAAAATCACAAATAGTAAAACAATTAGTATTCAGAATAATATTTCTGTTCTGAATCTTTATCCAAACCCTGCTTCAGACAAACTCTTTATAGCCATTTCCGGCACTAATCAAATTGAGCATAGGCGGCTAAGAATATTCAACAGTCAGGGTGCAGAGATTTTATCAGCAGAGCTTTATAACACTAAGAATGAAATATCGCTGAGTCTTCCTTCATCTCTTTATTTATACAAAATTTTTAATGTATCGGGAGTAGAACTGAAGCAGGGAAAACTGATTGTTGAATAGTTTCAGGGAAACAATCAGATGATTAACTTATCACGTAGTTTATCTAGGCTTTCTTCGAGAGCTTGCTCTTAAAAAATTCAATAAAGATTGGAAGAATAGATACAAAAACGATCAGCAGTACAACTTTTTCGAAATTATTTTTTATGACAGGGATCTCTCCCAGAAAAAAACCGAGGAGAGTAACTCCTACTACCCATATAGCTCCTCCAATCAGGTTATAGGAAATAAATTTAGAATAGTTCATGCTGGCCACTCCCGCGATAAACGGGGCAAAGGTACGAACAATAGGAACAAATCTGGCCAGAATTATTGCCTTCGCTCCATGTTTCTCATAAAAAGACTGAGCCTTAAGCAGGTGTTCTTTTTTTATGAGTTTGTAATTTTTTTCAAAAACGACAGGTCCTATTTTTTTACCGATCAGGTAATTCAGCGTGTCTCCGGCAACGGCTGCTATGAAAAGTAGGCCGATAGAAAACCACAAGTTAAAGATCTCCTGGGAAGCAAATGCTCCGACTAAAAATAATAGAGAATCCCCCGGAAGAAATGGCATAATGACCAACCCTGTTTCAACAAAAATTATCAAAAACAGGAAAGCGTATACCCAGTTACCATAATTTGCGACGAAAGCGCTTACTATTTTATCAGGATGAGCCAGCAGCTCAATAAAAAATTTAAAAATGCTGATTACAAAATCCATCCTGATTAAAGCTTATTCAGGAAATGATCAAATGTATCGCTTCTCAATCCCAGGCGAAGGGTTTCCAGAGGAATAACTTCGTTTGGAGCGATATTACCAAGGTTTACGTTATTATTAAGCAGTTTTATAAACCAAACCTGCTGTTCTTTCTGTGGCGCTTCCCAAATAATTTTTTCAAAAGGTATTTTTGTAAGGATTTCTTCTACAAGTCCGGATCTTACTTCACCTGTAGATCTGAATAAGCCAACGGTGCCACCTTCTCTTGCTTCACCAATAACTTTCCATGCGCCGGCATCGAGCTCTGCCTGCATCAGCTGAATCCATTTATAAGGAGGAATGATCTTTTGGACATCCTTGGAACCAACCTCCGACAACACAGTTACTTGTTTGGCAAGCTCCTTTATGTAAGTGCATTTCTCTTCGTGATTAAGATCGATCGAACCATCTGACACTTCAGCGAAGGTCATCTGATATTTGTCCAGGATTTTTCTGTAGTCCTCGAATTGATTTCTGATAATGAATGCTTCGAATAATGTTCCGCCAAAGTAGGTCGGTATGCCGGCGTTTCTATATACATCCAGCTTTTCTTTAAGCTTTGGTGTTACATAAGAGGTAGCCCAGCCTAATTTAACGATATCTATATATTCACCAGAAGTTTCCAGCAAATCCTCCACTTCTCTTATGCTCAGCCCTTTATCCATTACCATGGTAAAGCCGGCATCCCGCGGTTTCAAAGTTCTCTCCGGGATTTTACTCAGACTAAAATTATTATACATCTTTCTTTCTGTACTGGTCTATAATTTTATGCATAGCCTTTTGAGTTTCTAAATGAGGAAAGAATTCAAAAAGCACTGTATGCCTATCAAAGTCCAAAATTAACGCATTTTCTAAATAAATAAAGGCTTCTTTGTATTTACCTGCATTTATTAAATATGCGGCAGCCCTATAATAGAGTTCTCCATCGCCTGGAATCTCCTCTATTGCATTAAATATGAGCTCGGCGGCTTTCTCCATATCGCCCTGCTCATAGTGGACAAATGACCAGCTCAGCCAGATTTCTGGATTTTCGGGATCCAGTATACAGGCCTCTTCATAAGCTTCAAGGCAGGAAACCAAGTTACCGGTTTTATATTCTGCCCCAGCCATGGCCAGCCAGTATTCGGAATTTTCTTTGTCAAGCTTAAGTGCTTTCTTGAAAAAATGAATTGCTTCGTATGATTTATCCTGGGCATCTAGACATTTCCCTATTCCATACCAGCCCTCTCCATAATTCGGATCAATTTTAGTGGAGTTTCGGAAGATCTCTATGGCTTTGCTATATTTCCCGAGTCTTTCATAGCAGGTCGCCAGGTTGCAGTATGTCTCCGCATGAGGATCTTCAAGTTCCAGTGTTTTATTATAATTATCAATAGCATTTTCATATCTGCCAAGGTTCATAAGGCAGTTGCCCATATTGAAAAAGGCGGATGAAAAATTATCGTTGATAGCGGTGGAATACTCATAGGAGTTGATAGCATCTTCCAGCCTGTCGAGCTTGAAATAAACAATACCCATATTATACCAGGCATGAAATGAGTATGGGTCATTGTCAATAAATTTCTGATAATATGAGATACTTTGTTCCAATTGGCCTGTTAAATCCATGCAGTAGGCCAGCTCATACAGCGCGTCTTCATTATTAATATTATTGTCTATCGCTAATTTGTAAAATTCAATAGCCTCATCATATTTAGTCCACTCCTGGTATGCCATACCGATCGCGTAGTATATATCATCTTTTTCTTCGACAAGGTCTATAGCTTTATTCAAATGTTCAATGGCCAGCTCAAATTTTCCCATCTGTGAAAGTAAATTGCCTCTTAGTATAATCACATCAGGGTCATTAGGCTGAAGCAACTCTGCCTTTTCAATAAGTTCCAGCGCCGCGTCGAATTTCTGTTTACGGATAAGTATGTTTGCTTTGTCAAGCATCAGCTCAAAAGAAAACGGATATTGGCCCATTGCGATTTCGCAAGCCTTCAGGGCTTTCTTCAGTCTTCCGGCTTCGCTAAAATGATTAATGATAAATTCGAACGCGTTCAAATCAAAAAAAATGTTATCGCCGTTCTTTAGCATTTCCTCAAATTTCCTGATGCTGTCTTTCCCTTCGCTATTTCTGTACCTGTTCCTCATCAATTGGTTTTACGATAAAGATAAATTTCCGTTTAAATAAAGATAAACAATTAGCCCTTTCATTAACATCCCATATTCGATTTATTTATTAACATTGAATGCTTCTTACTTAGAATGAATTCTCAAGATTTATTCTAAACAATATTGGATCAAGATCTACTATAGCGGTTAATCAATTCATTACAAGTCCAGTTTATTGTTTCCTTGGATTCTCTGAATTTTATACCTGATATCTTCATAATTTTTTCGGCATTGTAGGTATAATGCAATCTTGCACTTCTTGCTGTTTCCCTGGTAAGCAATGCCTCTTTACCAGTAAAAAAAGATCTTAATTTATCCAGTCTCCAGGCAATCTCGCTCATAGCTGTATTCGCCTGGTATCTTGGTCTTTTCTTTTTAAAACGATCTGCAATCAAAAAGAATACATCTTTATAAGACATTTTTCCCGAGTTCAGAATAAATCTTTCTCCCCTTATATCAGAATATAATAAATCACAGGCAATACCACTAACATCTCTTACATCGATAAAATTCATTTCACCTTTTGGATAAAACAGTTTTTCATCATATAAATATTTAAAGAGCCTGCTGCTTCCCTTGCTCCAATTACCGGGACCAATGACAATGGAAGGGTTAAGAATAAAAGTATTAAGCCCCTCTTCAATACCTCTCCAAACTTCAAGTTCTGCCAGATATTTGGTATAGGCATAATAAGTATTATTGGATGATTCTTCCCAGACGGATGTTTCATCAATGAGCTCCGTATCCTTTTTCCTGCCTAAAGCTGCAACAGAGCTTATATAGCAAAATCTCTTAATATTATTTCTCAATGCCGAATTAACCATGTTGGCTGTGCCCTCCACATTTGATCTGAACATAGCATGTTTGTGAGAAGAAGAAAATGAGATCATTGCGGCGCAATGAATTATGGTATCAATTCCCTCCAGGTATTTATCCAGTAGCTGTATATCTGAAAGATCTCCTTCAACCCATTCTATTTTATCATAAACATCGCTTATGAGCGACATGTCGCTTGCAGGCCTTTTTAAAGCTTTGATTTGATAATTTTTCGATAATAATTCTCTTGCTATAAAGCTTCCGATCAAACCATTGCAGCCAGTCAGAAAAATCATCAGAGAAGAGAGTTGTTTAGTAAAGGGGATTGAAGTACTTTTTTATATTGGTTTGTCAGGCGACTCTTCCTGAGGGCTTCTATATGCCGGATGCCATGACAGTCGCTACCAATAAAGCTGACCATATTATTTCCGATCAGTTTTTGGGCAAATATCTGTGAAGCTTTTGAATAATAACCTGACAAAGAATTGATATTGATCTGGAACAATACATCTTTTTGATATATTTCTACAAACTTATTAAAGTTTTCATAAAGGTAAGTATATCTTTCTGGATGGGCGAGCACCGGCCTTAAGCCTAATGACTTTATCCGGAACAACGCTTCATCCAGATAAGCGGACGAATTTATATAAGAAGTTTCAAATAACAGGTATTTGTCACCGCCGAAAGCCAAAAGATTATCTTTATGATCCAGCTTGTCCATAAACCATTCATCAAGGTAATATTCTGCAGCCGCTTCCAGTTGAATATCTATTCCCGCATTCTTTACTTCCTTGCGAAGCTGTGCCAGTTTCTCATGAATTATTTCAGGTGTATTTTTAAAAAAGTCGCCCATAATATGAGGCGTGCATATAAGTTTTTTATAACCAAGGGCCACGAATTCTTTAATCAGAATTATTGAATCTTCCAGACTCTCAGATCCATCATCCAATCCTGGAAGAAGGTGAGAATGCATGTCTACAAGAACCGGCTCAATATCCTTATTTTTATTTGTTTTAGAGAAAAACTTAAATAAAGAAATCATGCGGTTTTGGGTGAGAAAATCTTCTTCCATAAGGAACTGCCCAATTTGGATTTTTCCACATCACCCTCATAATAACCGTAGCCATAACCATAGCCATAACCATAACCGCCATAACCATAAGTATTAATGGTTTTTAGCGCATTCACTATTATGCAAAGGTTGGTAAAGCTATGTGAAGCTGCTAATTTGTTAATATTTCTTTTTACTCCTTTTTTTGAATAATTCGCTCTTACCACATATATGGGCACATCAACCTTTTTCATGATGATAATGCCATCTGTCACAAGACCGACCGGAGGAGTATCAATCATAATCAGATCATAGATCGTATGCAGTTTCTTTAAAACTTCGTCAAACTCAGGCCTTAAAATAAGTTCTGAGGGGTTGGGTGGTGTGGGGCCTGCAGAGATAAAGTCAAGATTTTCTATTGCGGTTTTATTGATGCATTCCTCTATCGTATGTTTTCCGATCAGGATGGTACTCATTCCCTTGATATTATCTTTATCAAAGGCATAATGTACCTTGGGCTTTCTCATATCAAGGTCAAGTATTATTACCTTTTGGTTTGATAATGCTATTACCCCTCCAAGATTTACTGCGACAAATGTTTTTCCTTCACCACTCACAGTGGAAGTAACAGATATGAGCCTCTTTTTATCTTTCTTTGAGGAAATGAATTCAAGATTTGTTCTTATTGATCTTAAAGCTTCACTCAAGGCCGATTTGGGACTTTTATCCACTACCAGCTTAGAGACAAAGAGTTTTTCTTTGATGTATTCCGGTACTCCTCCCAGTATTGGAGCTTTGAGGGATTTGTCCAATTCACGTTGCGTTGAAATGGTGTCATGAAGGAAATACCTGAAGAATACGAGCGCTATACTAAGGAATAATCCGGCGCCAAACCCAGTCATATACAATAAAAAATTATTAGGATAAATCGGGCTGCCGGGTACTAATCCCGGGGACAAAATAACAAAATTTGGAATAGCGCCAGCCTTGGCTATACCATATTCTGCCTCTTTTTCCATTAATAGAAGATAAAACTTTTCATACAACCCATAATATCTTTTAATCTTGTTGAACTGGGTTTCTTTTGAAGGTAAGGCCACAAAATTATCCTCAAACTCATACAGATTGTCGTTTAGCTCGGTCATCTGTTGGTAGAGCAAACTTTTGTTTCGCGCAACAAGCTCAAGGATTGTTAACTTAAGATTTTCAATTTCAATATTTCGCTGCTTTACGGCAAAAGTTGTATCCTTATAGGATGCCCGAAGCCTTTCTCTATCCCGTTGAATGATATTTAGATTTCCTATGGCAACTCCAAGCTGAGGATCGGGCAATTTTGATACTGAAGGAATGAAAACCTTCAAATCTTTATCTTTTTCCAGAATATCTTTAAGATCGTTTAGCAGAGATATCTGCATTTTAAGTTCCAGCTTTTGGCCTTTAATAGTTTCAAATTTCTTAGCAATATTTACGAAATCCGCCCTTACATCAAAAGTTTTATGCTTTTTAACAAAGTTCTCCATCTCCTTTTCGGAGAATTCCAGATTTTTTTCGGTGCTGTCAAGAGATCTTTCAAGGAAATTGATTGTTTGTTCGAAGGCTCTTGTTTTCTGGTCAATGGTTTCCTGCAGATACACCGAGTCCACCATATTAATAATATCGGCAGCTTTCCTTGGATCGTGGTCCTTGAAAGAAACTTTTATGGTATTGGCATCCAGGTTTAGAATAGCAACATTAATATTGTTTGCCAAATAAGCAAGAAGTGCTTCGCTACTGTTAATCACAAAGAAATATCGGGCATTTTTAAGTCCTTCTGAATAGGTGTTTGATAATTTTACAACGAAAGAAAAATTGTCATTCTCTATTTTTTGTCCGAATCGATATTTATTTAGAATCTCTGTGTCTGCCAACTTGTAAGAAAAGAGGAACTCATCTTTATTAAGAATCTGGACATCAAATTTAAAATCATAAAAACCCGGATTTTTAATTTTATAGTTAACTATAAACGGAGAACTCTTATATTTTTCTTCAAACAGCACATTTCCGTAGGCGTAATAACTATCGGTCAGATTCATTTTTTTAATCACCCTTTCAAATGTAGAGCGTGACCTGATAAGTTCTATTTCGCCCGAAATAGTGGTGAGTTTGGCAGACTGCTGTACGGATTCATCTTTAAAATTTTTAAACCCCAAAATTCCGGCATCACTTTTTAAATCTAGTTTAAGTATTGATGAGGATTCAAAAATCGGCTTGGTGTATCTCTTATACAAAAAAGCACCCGTTAATGAAATGAAGAACAACAGTAAGACCCATATAATATTTTTTCTTCCTACAATGAGAAGTTTGGCAATATCAAAGTCACTTAAGAAGTCATCATAACTATCATCTTCTTCGGTTAAAAATTTCCCCTGAGCTAATTCGTTATTTAATTCTTCCTCGGCTTTCATAATTTTACTGTTCTTGTTATGAGTATTAGAATGGAAATAGAAGAAAGTAAAAGGGAAATAATAGGAGAAATATCCCTGAAAGATTCAAGGAATAATTTACGAACAGGCTCTATATAAATAATATCATTGGGCTGTACATCCAAATTTGCTT
This sequence comes from Cytophagaceae bacterium, assembly GCA_035568055.1. GTDB lineage: Bacteria > Bacteroidota > Bacteroidia > Cytophagales > Cytophagaceae > DATMOV01. The sequence goes on along the minus strand of DATMOV010000095.1, from coordinate 4,323 downwards.
TTTTCATTCCATCTATAGTTGAAAGATCAATAATATTTACATTTGGATTTTTTAAATCCCCTCTGATAACCCGTATGTTATAAGCCTTGCCATTATCAGGTATTCCGCCGTATAATGTTATTACTTCAATTAGATTAATATTTTCATTTTGTAAAGGAATAACTTTGGCTCCGAGGGGAAAAGGCCCCAATACAAACACTCTTTTGTTCAGCATGGTTGTAATTACAAAAGCTCCCTCATAAAATTTGCCGTATTTGATAGCTAAAAGACTATCTGCCTGAATCAGAGTGAAACCTTCAAGATGAACATCGCCAAGCATTGGCAAGTTCGCATTACCATCAGTTCTTACCAGATATTTTATATTTTCCTCTTTTACCAGTCCTCCACTGCTTGCTCCTTTGGCAAGTTCAGAATTGGGGTCTATAAGTCTTTCTCCCTGATTCGTATATATTTTAACATTTAGGTAGTCATTCTTTCGGATAACGTAGTTTTTTTCGGCATGGATTATTTGTTTCTGAATGGAATCAACCATCATGCTTTTCTCGGTGCTGAACATTCTGCTGTGATTCCTGCAACCGACTACTGACACAATTATAGTAAGTAGTACAAATCCTATTATTTTATTTTTAGAGGAATCTATCATGTTTCTTTTTAATACTCCGCCAGGTTCAAAAGTAATTTTATTGTATAATTTTAAGGTCTTTAAGCCTGGCCAGCTCCTGATCCTTTTCTGATACGATAGGGCTGGTAACTCCCCAATTGATTTTAATATCCGGGTCATTCCATATAATTCCGGATTCAGATCCTTTATTATAATAGTTGGTACACTTATATACCAGTATAGTTTCTTCCAGAGCCAGGAACCCGTGTGCAAAGCCCTCCGGAACATAAAACATATTGCATTTTTCCGCATCCAGGATCACAGATTCATATTTCCCAAATGTCGGTGAGTCTTTTCTTATATCTACGGCTATATCAAGAGCCCTTCCTTTAATAACTCTTACTAGTTTTCCCTGGCCATAGGGCGCATTCTGGAAATGAAGTCCCCGAAGTACATTTTTAACCGAAAACGACTGATTGTCCTGAACAAATGGAACTTCGATTCCATTTTCCCTGAAAATTTTTTCGCTGTAGGATTCAAAAAACAAACCCCTCTCGTCCCTGAAAAGTCTGGGGGTGATTTCCACAAGGCCTTTTATTGAAGATTGCCGAAATTCCATGCTAACATTTTATGTATTCAAAGATAGACTTATTCATGAATATTTCAGCATTATTTCATTTTGGCAGAACTCCCTATCGAGGTTATTGCGTCCAGATATTTCCCCGAAACTATATTCTGGTCAAATTTTGCAAAGGCTATCTCCCTGCTATTCTTACCCATATCATTAAGCTGTTGGTCATTAAGTTCCAACATTTTCTCCATTTGCACTGCCAATCCGCCAGCATCTTTCGCCGCACACAGATAGCCATTTTTATTGTCGACAACTATTTCCCTGCAACCGGGTACATTTGTAGCAATCAGCGGAATACCCATTGAAGCTGCCTCGAGCAGGGTACGCGGCGTTCCTTCGCGGTACGATGGCAAAACGACCACATCGGCATTTTTCATAGCCTCAATTATATTATTGCTGAATCCGCCATATTCAATATAACCTTGTTGTTCCCATTCTTCGAGCAGGGATAAAGGTATCCCTAATTTACTTTCAGTATCCGGTGATCCCAATACTTTTAATCTCACATTCTTCCCCTGTGCTTTAAGGATTTTACCTGCTTCTGCATACTCTACAATACCTTTATCGTAAAGAAGTCTGGCTACCATTAAAAAAACAAAGGGTGAATTTCTGCTGTAAGCCCTTTGTGAAAACTTATCCAGATCAATACCTGAACCGGGCAGCACATCTGTTATTTCAGGTTTCACAATTTTTCTTTCAATAAAAAGTTTTCTGTCATCCTCATTTTGAAAAAATACTTTCCGGGGAAAACGGAATGCAAATTTATAAAGCCTGATAGCAATGCCGGAGATCAGGCTATCATGAAGAAAAACTGTTCCTAAACCGGACACATTATTAATAACAGGTATCCCCAATATACCTGCCGCTATAGATCCATAGATATTAGGCTTTATCGTGTATTGCAAAATCACATCGGGTTTTAACTTTTTGTAAATCTTATATAATTGAATAATGAGTGAGAGGTCTTTGAATGGATTGCTTCCTTTGTTTTCCATTTTGATTGGGTAACATTGGATTCCGGCTTTTTCCAGCAGGTCGGTATATTCGTCGTAAGGCGCAATTGCTTTGACTTCATGGCCGGCTTTTCTCAGCGCATCTATCAATCCCATGCGGAAATTATAAATGTTCCATGAAGTATTTACGGTAACAGCAATTCTCATAAAGCAAAAATGAACACAATAGCACTATTATGCAAAAGTTATATCGTTCAATAAAATATTATAAATTTGTCTCTTACATAAAACTATAGATCTATGGCAAAAGGAATTCTTCACCTGCACTTAACAGTCATCATACTGTTTCTTGTTTTTTTAATTTTTAAAACCATCATGCTTCTGGCCAATAAAATTGAGCTGCTGGACAAGATCAGGGAAAAGACCAAAATTATAGACATCGTCCTTGGAACGCTGATACTTGTAACCGGAGGTTATCTTCTGGTAGTTGTACATAACGGCAAAGTGGAGAGCTACCTCATCGGCAAGATCGTGCTGATGCTTATCGGCATACCACTTGGGATTGTCGGGATCAAAAAGAAAAATAAAGTATTGGCAGTGCTGAGCGTATTTCTTTTCCTCTTCATTTACAGAGTGGGTGAAACCCATAGCCTGACGGGCAAAAGAGAGAAAATAACCTCTGTGGACGCGGAGCAAATCTATGCTCAGAACTGTCAGAATTGTCACGGTGCGGATGGCAAGCTTGGGCTTAACGGAGCCAAAGACCTTGGCCAGAGCAGCCTGAACACTTCGGAGAAAGAAAGTGTTATTGCTAATGGCAAAGGCTTGATGCCTAAATTCAAAGGCCAGCTTAATGAGCAACAGATCAAAGATCTGGCTCAATATATAGAGGGATTTAAAAAATAAAATGAAAGGACTCCATGACACGGCCATTATTGCCGAAACAGCAGTACTAGTTGCATTAATCAATAGTAAACAACCGGCGCCCAAAGTCCAGGAATATTTGGAGGAACTTGAATTCCTTGCCGATACATCAGGCATAGTTACCCTGCACAAATTTACACAACGGCTTGAAAAACCTGACAATCGTAGTTTTGTCGGGAAGGGAAAACTTGCCGAGATCAAAGCTTATGTCAAAGCAAAAGCCGTAAACATGGTTATTTTCGATGACGACCTCTCCGGCTCACAACTTAGGAATATTGAGAAAGAGCTCGAATGTAAAATCTATGACCGCAGTCTTTTAATTCTTGACCTTTTTCTGCAAAGAGCGAAAACTCCACAGGCAAAAACCCAGGTCGAACTTGCGCGTTTTCAATATATGCTTCCACGCCTTTCCAAAATGTGGAGCCACCTTGAAAGGCAGCGTGGAGGTACCGGCACCAGAGGTGGCGCGGGAGAGCAGGAAATTGAAACCGACCGTCGTAAAATACGCGACCAGATTGCTTTGCTAAAATCAAGACTCGACAAAATGGATAAGCAGAGCGCGACACAAAGAAAATCACGCACAGGAGTGGTTAGAGTTTCACTGGTTGGTTATACAAATGTTGGCAAATCCACATTGATGAATCTGCTATCAAAAGCCGAAGTATTTGCGGAAAATAAATTGTTCGCCACGGTTGACTCCACGGTAAGAAAAGTTGTGTATGATAACACACCCTTCCTGTTAACGGACACAGTCGGGTTTATCAGAAAGCTCCCGCATACTTTGGTCGAATGTTTTAAATCCACGCTGGATGAAATTCGCGAAGCGGATATATTACTGCATGTAGTTGACATCTCCCATGTTTCATTTGAAGAGCAGATTGAAGTGGTAAACAGTACGCTTGCAGAAATTGGCGCGGGCGATAAAGACACCATATTGGTGCTTAACAAGATTGATCTTTATCAGGATAATCAGGAGGAAGAAATTCCCAGGACACTGGAAAATCTGAAAGCCAGTTATATGAACCGGAAGGATGTAAAAACTGTGTTTATCTCCGCCGCTAAAAAAGAAAACATTGATGAGCTTAAGACCATGCTGATAGAAGAGGTAAAAAAGAAGCAGAATAATATGTTCTCCCACAATTTGTGAAAAGCGCTTTATTGAGTAATTTTGAGGTTCTGGTCTCGTAGTTCAATGGATAGAATAGAAGTTTCCT
>DATMOV010000094.1:0-3026 GCA_035568055.1 Cytophagaceae bacterium | reverse complement strand
ACTCAAAACTCAAAACTCAAAACTCATAGAATGCTGTCGCTGCTTATTTTTATTCCTTTGTTAACTCTTGCCCCAATATTTTTTCTGTCGGCGGAAAAGTCGAAGTATTTTAAATTTATTGCTTTAGGTGCAATGGGATTTGAATTTATCATATCAGGATTATTATATATAAAATTCAGCGCAGCTCCCGACTTGCTCATCAATGGCATAGCAAGTAATTTTAAGCTCATAGAAAAAGTCGACTGGATCAGCCTGGATCTTGGTGGCATGGGTAAGGTTTCGATTGATTATTTTCTAGGTGTGGACGGGCTTAATATTTTTATGATCATGTTGAGCAGTTTTGTATTACTGATCGGAGTGGTTTCTTCATGGAATATTGAGAAAAATGCTAAAGGATATTTCAGCCTTTATCTTTTATTAAGCTCAAGCATTATGGGTTGTTTCCTGGCCCTGGACTTTTTCCTGTTTTTTCTCTTTTTTGAGTTGATGCTCCTCCCTATGTATTTCCTTATCGGCTTATGGGGCGGTCCCCGAAGAGAATATGCATCTATAAAATTCTTTCTTTATACCCTAACCGGTTCTCTGCTTATTTTAATTGTGATGATCGCCCTATATATATCCGTGATTGATCCTGTTGAAACCGCAGTGAACCTTGGTTTTATTACTAACACAAAAATTGTGGGACCTGGGTTGATAACTCAGGTGCAGTCTATGCTTCTATCCGGCGACATCAGCGATGCCGATAAGGTTCATACTTTTAATATACTGTATATGATGGATCCAGGAAATTATATTCCAGGTTCTATGCTGCATATACTTTCTTCCTCTTTGATTTTCGGAGTGAAAGCCAGATACGTAGCTTTCCTCGCTATTTTTATTGGCTTCGCGATCAAGATGCCATCGGTACCTTTTCATACCTGGCTGCCTGATGCGCACGTGGAAGCGCCTACACCTGTGTCAGTGGTGCTTGCCGCTTTACTTTTAAAAGTCGGAGCTTATGGAATTATTAGAATTGCTTATCCTGTATTTCCAGATGGTGCAATTCACTATGCGAAATGGGTCGCAGTGCTGGGCGTGATATCTATTATCTATGGTGCCTTCAATGCACTGGCGATGAAAGATATCAAAAAGCTGATCGCCTATTCTTCCGTTTCTCATATGGGCTTCGTGCTGCTGGGTATAGCATCACTAACGGTGGAAGGAATCAACGGCGCTATTTACCAGATGTTCAGTCATGGCATACTCACCACTATGTTGTTTTTGATCGCTGGAGTGTTGTATGACCGTACCCACGACCGTACCATTGAAAATTACCGCGGCCTTGCTTCAAAGATGCCTAATTATACTATCGTTGTAACAGTGGCATTCTTCGCTTCACTCGGCCTACCTGGTTTTTCCGGATTTATTGCGGAGCTGTTTGTGCTGCTGGGTGCGTTCCATTCATATAACCTGAATGGATTTATTCCAAGATGGCTCTCTGTCATTGCAGTATCAGGAATTCTGATTGGCGCGGCATATTATCTATGGACCTTGCAGAAAATGTTCTTCGGGAAATTCTGGATCAAAGTACCAAAATATTATGGGGCACTCAAAGATTTGAACAGAAGAGAGTTTATCATGCTTGTTCCGCTCATCATTGTCACTACCATTTTCGGCTTGTTTCCGGGTTTATTATTTGATCTGGTTTCACCCGCTGTCAACGACCTTGTTACTTTTATGATGAAAACTAATCCTAATAATTAATCATGCTTATCCAGAAGCTGCATTCAATTTTGGAAAGCCTGCAATACCTGGGGCCTGAAATAATACTTGCTGTTTTCTTTGTCCTGATCATTATTTTCGACCTTCTCCTCAAAGAAAAATCTCCGGCCATTACACCGTGGATTGCTTTATCAGGACTGCTCATCACACTGTATACTGTTTGTATTCAGAGCCTGGAAGGTGTTATGCTTAGTGGCGGGCTATACATTGGCAAGGTTCTTATCTTTAAGTATATCTTTTTGCTGGCAGGGATTCTCACCGTGCTTTTATCTGAAATTTCTCCCGGTTTTAACAAAACTAAAAAGGGCAGGGGGGAATATTATGCGATCCTGATAGCTATTGTCCTTGGCTTACATATCATGTCCATGGCATCTAATATGCTGATCATGTATTTGTCAATAGAATTGGTTTCCATAGGTTCTTATATCCTTTCGGTTTTTAGCTTCGACAAAAGAAGCGCTGAAGCCGGACTGAAATATATATTGTATGGGGCATTTTCTTCAGGCATCATGCTCTTTGGATTCTCGCTTTTTTATGCGCTCACAGGAAGCCTTGATTTCGCATACTTTTTTACACAGTTGGAAGAGGCCCCGTCATTACTGCTTCTGATCGCTTCCATGATGGCTTTCGGTGGATTATTTTTTAAGATAGCAGCAGTCCCTTTTCATATCTGGGCGCCCGATGTTTACGAAGGTGCACCAATACCAGTGGTTTCCTTCTTTTCGATAGCGCCAAAAGCGGCTGGATTTGCCTTGCTGTTCAGATTTTTTGGTGAATTGTATCATGGAAATATCAGTTCAGGAAACCATATAGATTATCTGATGATCATCGGAATAGTGATCATTGCAAGTCTTACCGTAGGTAATTTTTCCGCCCTTTTACAGAATAATGCTAAGCGTATGCTGGCATATTCTTCCATCGCACACGCAGGATTCATACTTATAGGATTGCTTGCTCTCCCCTATAATGGGCTGAACAGTGTTCTGTTCTATCTGTGCATATACCTTTTTATGAACTTCGGCGCTTTTATAATGGTTGATATTTTGTCGGACATAACCGGTTCTGAAGACGTAAGGAATTTCAAAGGATTAGGTTTAAAATTTCCCTTTCTCGGGCTTATATTTGTAATAATATTGATTTCGCTGACAGGTTTACCACCTACAGCCGGGTTTTTCGCGAAATTTTTCGTGTTCTCGGCATTGTGGGATGCCTATCAGGCCAATGGAAATCAAATACTTATCATTGTATTTGTTTTCGGCATCCTG
>DATMOV010000093.1:0-9634 GCA_035568055.1 Cytophagaceae bacterium | reverse complement strand
GTGATACAGCATCATATCTAAGCTGTGTATCGGCGTCTATACATACCAGAAAATCTCCTTTTGATTGATCTATTCCAAAATTCAAAGCAGACGCTTTACCGCCGTTCACTTTGGTAAAGATTCTCATTTTCGAATGATCTTTAAAGTTATTAAGCACCATCTGATACGTTGCATCTTTAGAGCCGTCATCTACAAATACGATCTCGTAATTCGGATAATCTGTTTTCATTAAATTCTGCAGAGAGGAGACGACATTCACCTCTTCATTGTATGCCGGAACGATAATACTTACCAGGGGTTTCCCTTTAAAGAAGCGGAGATGATCCTGTTTCGAATTTCTGAATTGTAAATAAGCAAAGGTACCAATGAAAAGCATTCTTGCTATAGCCAGAATAATTCCTACAAAGAAGAAGGGGAAAAGCACATATTGCAGCCCGAATACAAAATGGGCGATAAACTGATTAGCATAAGCGAAATACATATCTACCCCATGATGCAACGGAGGGTTTAAATCAGATTTCTTTATATTCATCAGGTGATGAATACTTACAAATGTATAGCCTTTCGCTTTAAAATATTGAATGATTCTGGGAAGAGCTTTAACAGTTTCATCGCGGTTTCCTCCGCCATCGTGCAGAAGAAGAATATTGCCCTTGAATGAATTTACAATTATTCTGGCATAGATACTGTCAGCCTTGGCGCCTGCTTCCCAGTCACGGCAGTCAATCGAATTGCTTATTTTATAATAATGTTCTCTGTTGCCGAATGAAATAGGCCAGATTTCCTGGTTTATGTCAGGCATTCCGTCATTGCTGAAGGGCGGCCTGTAAAGGGCTGTAGAATGCATGGTAATGCTTTCGATGAGTCTTTTATTCGCGCGCATTTCAAGCTCGGCTCTTTTTGCCGTTACTTTCGTAAGGTCGGGATGGGTAAAAGTATGATTACCTATTTCATGGCCTTCTGCCCAGATCCTTTTTAAGAGAGAAATGTTTTCTTCTATATTTACACCCACTACAAAAAACGCGGCAGGTACTTTTTCTTTTTTCAGTATATCAAGAATCTTCGGGGTGTATTCATGATGAGGACCATCATCGAAAGTTATAACCAGCTCTTTTTCATGGCCTTTTCTCTTAAACCAGCCGGGTAATGAATCTTTTGGATACGGGACCATGGAAGAAGAAGACAGGCCATTCTGTTTATTTTCAATCCTGGTACAGCAACTTGGGTTTTTGGTGTTATGCAACCCTCCTTTCAGATCGTAGAATTCGATATTATGCTTATTAGGAATCGAAAGCGGATCATTGGGATTAATCATATTTCTGAAGGTGCTATTTTTATCAATGAGCTTCGGGAAAATGAAGAAGTCAGCCACTCCAAATGAAACAACCAGCAACACCAGAAAGATGATCAGCCTGAAACTCCATATAAATCTTCTCCACCTCCATGGTGAACTGCTTTGAAAAACCTGACGCTTGTTACGATCTGACATATTGAATCTCTCTAAAAATCATTTCCTCTGATGTGGATGCATTATAAAAACAGGGAATGTTAGTGTTTTGTTAATTAAAATTTATTTTATACACTTTCCTTCCAGAAGATAGGTACGGCAAGGCTTTATTTAATAGAAAATTAAACGCTTAATCAAAGCTCTTAAGGAATATTTGGGGAATAGGCAAGGTTTTGTTTAATTTGGAAAAAATTTAATTTTTTTAACCTGACATACCATGGAAGAAAAAAAACCAGAAATCAAAAAAGTAGCTGAGCAACCCAAAAAAGTGGTTGAGAAATCAGAAAAGAAGGAAAAAAAGGGTTTAGTCTTAATTATAATACTAATTATACTCTTGATGACCTCATTAGCTGGTACTGCATATTTTTACAGTACATCCAAGGATCAGGGTGAAAAAATAGTAATTAAGGATCAAACTATTAAATCAAAAAATGATTCTATTTCCTTTCAAATAGCTGAAATAAAACGTTATCAGGACGAACTACAGGCTAAAAGCGATTCATTAATGACGCTGGGGCAAAGCAATTCAGAGCTTGAAACTAAAATCCAGCAGATACAAAGAAGATTGGTTGTTGCCCAACGCAATGTAGGTGACCTGAAGGCACTAAAGGATGACATTGAAAAATACAAACAACTTATTGCACAGAAAGATGCCGAAATTGACAGTCTCAAATCTTCCGAGTCAAATCTAAAGACTCAAATAACAGGTCTTGAAAAAGACAGGCAAATTCTGGGGGACACGGTTAGCAATCTGAGAAACTCTAAGCAAGATCTGGTTAATCAGCTGGCATTGGCGGCTGTTCTCAGAGCTGAGAATATTAAAATTACAGCCCTGGATAAAAAAGGAAAAGAGCAAATCAAAGATGGATTTAAAGCTAAAAAGATTGATAAGCTTAAAGTTGTTTTCAATCTGGCAGATAATAAAGTAGCCGCGAAGAATAATAAACAGATTATGTTAAGAGTCATTGATCCCAGCGGCGCTGTATTATTTGATAACACTACGGGAGGAGGTACATTTACTGCCGTTAGTAAAGAGATTCCTTATACCGCTATGCAGGATATAAGCTTTTCCAATACTAAGCAGAAGCTTACTTTTAATTATGTAAAGGGGAGCGCTTATGTACCTGGTACCTATAAGATTGAGCTATATGCGGAAGCTCACATGATCGGAGAATCCCAGTTCCTGGTTAAGAAATAAGAAAAAAATGATTCTTAAAGGCTTTAATCGTTTTCGGTTAAAGCCTTTTTCTTTTTATCCTTTGGGATAAATCTGGATAGCATCTTTTTTTCAAAAGCCCAGAAGAAGTCAAATTGCCCGAAGAGCCATCCGAAGAAAACCAAGAGCACCTGATAGACCGGGAAGATAAGTAAGGTCCTCAATGGCCAGAATATCCAGCCGGACATACTATTGTCAATACCGAGTAGTTCAAGCACAGGCCCTGCTATTTTTACCGAAGAGGAACCTGTAATTCCGAACACAATAAATATGACAGCCATTTGCCAGTAGCTGGCAATTCCCCAACGCTGCTTTAATTTTTCAAAAATATTTTTCATGTGTGATAACAAAATTAATTCATTTTTTCTGCCGAAGGCAGTATCATAATAATCTTTTTTAATTCTCTTCTTTAACTCATATCATTCAATATGTTTTTATTAAAATCGGATGACTCCACCAGAATATTATAGCCTAGTAAAGAAAATCAGATTCCTGATCTTCTTTTTTATCATCCAATGTTAAGAATTGTTCCCAGAAAGAATTCTCTGGTAACGTTGCTGTGATCGTTATAGGTTCCTTCTTTACAGGGTGTAAGAATTTTAACTTCCTCGCATGTAAATTAATACTGGCATCTTCATTGGGCTTGGCAAAGCCATATTTCACATCGCCCCTGATCGGACTGCCAATCTCCGCAAGCTGAACTCTTATTTGATGTGGCCTGCCTGTCACAGGAATTACTTCCAATAAATAATGGTCGTTAAGCTTGCCTAATACTTTATAGGATAATTCAGCTTTCAGGCTTCCAGACACTTCTTCGTGATGTGCCGTGGTAATATTTTTTCGCTCATCTTTTACCAGCCAATGGATCAGTTTGGCCTGCATATCTTTCGGCCTTCTTTTCACTACCGCCCAATATATTTTTTTAATTTTTCTGCTTTTGAATTGTTCATTCATTCTTTCCAGCGCTTTGGAAGTTCTGGCGAGAATAACCAATCCGCTTACCGGACGGTCGAGTCTATGCACTACGCCGGCAAAGACATTTCCCGGTTTGTTGTATTTTTCTTTCAGGTATTCTTTTACATGCTCCGCCAATGGGACATCTCCGGTCTTATCGCCCTGTACCAGCACACCACTTTTTTTATTAACCACAATGAGGTGATTGTCTTCGTAAGCGATGCTAAAATATTTTAAGTGCTGGTTCATACTGATTGTTGAAATTTGAAAAGAGCCCAAAGCCTTTAGCTTTGTGCTTTCAGCTTTTCGCTTTAATAGAGTTCTTCTTTATTGGGAAAGTCTTTCCTTTTAACATCTTTGATGTAGTTTTTCACAGCTCCATCAATGGTGTCATAAAGATTGGCATATCTGCGGAGAAATCTTGGCTGGAATTCTTTAGTGATGCCGAGCATGTCATGGGTGACGAGTACTTGCCCGTCTACATATGGCCCTGCACCAATCCCAATAACAGGGATTCCTATTGACTTGGTTACTTTTTGTGCAAGCTTAGCCGGTATCTTTTCAAGCACCACACCGAAGCAACCACAATTTTCCAACGCCTTTGCATCGCTCATCAGTTTTTTCGCTTCTTCCACTTCACGCGCTCTCACAATGTATGTTCCAAATTTATAGATTGATTGAGGAGTCAAACCCAGATGTCCCATGACAGGTACTCCGGCGCTCAGAATTCTTAAAATGGATTCTTTGATTTCCACGCCTCCTTCCATTTTAATGGCATGGGCACCGGATTCTTTCATAATTCTGATGGCTGAACGCAAAGCCTCAGAAGAATTTCCCTGATAAGATCCGAAGGGAAGATCCACTACCACCAAAGCTCTCTTTACAGCACGAATGACGGAAGAAGCATGGTATATCATCTGGTCCAGGGTAATGGGTAATGTAGTTTCATGGCCGGCAATGACATTAGAGGCGGAGTCACCTACCAGTATCACATCTATTCCTGCTCCGTCAATAATTTTTGCCATGGAAAAATCATAGGCTGTAAGCATACTGATTTTTTCGCCACGGTTTTTCATTTCCTGAAGCTGATGTGTGGTGACTCTTTTAATATCGCTATGTACTGACATGATGGATGATGGTATATTCAAAAATAGTATAAAATATTGACATCAATAAGAGGAGCCAATAAATACTTAAATTGTAGCGTTTTTTCATTTTATGCTGATAAAGATAAATTTATTCTGTTTTTTTATTTTGCTTACAGGCATTGTCATTGGTCAGAATTTAAAGACTGATTCACTGCCGGTAAATCTTGGAAAAAATATCAATTCTAAAAACGCAGAGATAGCTCCTGTCATCTCTCCGGATGGTAAGACGCTTTATTTCTCCCGTGACTATTATCATAAAGAAATAGAAAAAACCTTTCGCAGGACTTACCACATGATCATGGTAGAATACCAGACGATCTTTTCATCTCAGCTTGATACTGCTAATAACTGGCGCTCAGCCAAAAAAATGAAAGATGAAATGAATGGTTCCGAGTTTAATGCCTTGTGCTCTATTTCGCCTGATGGCAATAATATCTTACTTTATAAATTCCCTAAATTATATATCACGCATAGAAACGGTTCTGATTGGGGAGCACTGATTGAACAGAAGATGGATAACTTTTACGACAGCAGTAGTTTTTGCAATTTTTATTTATCCAATGATGGAAAATATTTAATAAGTTCTGTAACCAGGCAGCAGCATAGGAAAGAGGATATATTTGTCAGCTTTCTCATCGAAGAAAACCATTGGTCAGCGCCGAAGAATCTGGGATCTGCTATAAATTCACATGGCAGAGAGATCAGTCCTTTTCTGGCGGCAGATAACAGGACATTATATTTTTCCTCCGACCGATGGGAAGGATTTGGGGAAATGGACATCTATGTCAGTCATCGGCACGACAGCAGCTGGACAGACTGGTCGCCACCTAAAAACCTCGGTTACTCTATCAACTCTATCGGTTGGGACGCTTATTTATCCGTGCCAGCTTCCGGCAATGCCGCATATTTTGTTTCCACACAAAGCGGTTTTGGACAAGAAGATATCTTCAAGGTTATTTTGCCTCTGTGGGCCAGACCGCATAGGCTGGTGGAGTTTAAGGGGAAGGTATTGGACGATAAAACAAAGTTGCCTGTGAAGGCCAAAATATCCTATAGTCAATCAAACGAAGAACTGGAATCAGGTGAAACATACAGCGATTCGATTGCAGGCACATTTAGACTTTTATTACATGCTAGGGATAAATACGAGTTTACATTAGCGGCAAATAATTATGTGTGCTCTGTCAGCTCATTTTCAATTGATAGTTCCGGCCAGGAGGAAAAAATATTTTACATGAATAAGATCCGTAAACCGTTGCCCCATCCTTTTCATGCAGTTTATTTTAATAAAAATAGTTGCGATCTTATGCCTGATGGAGAAGTTGAACTTCAGCGGTTGGCCGGTTTATTGAATGATCAGCCAACATTGAAAATTGAACTTGCCGGTCATACCGACAATCTCGGTGATGAAAAATACAACCTCAAACTTTCTAAAAAAAGGGTAAAGACAGTAAGGGACTATTTGATCTCCAAAGGAATTTATAAAAGTAGAATTATTATAAAAGCTTATGGTGAAGACAGGCCGGTCGCTGCGAATGATTATTCCGAAGGGCAACAATTAAATCGTCGTGTTGAATACGATATAATTTCTAATGACAAATGATCCTCTCCTGGTCCGGGACAAGCAATACTACTATTTAACTATCTCCGCCTCATCCACAAAATACTTTGTGTCACCTCTCCAGAAGAAACGATAAAATTTTTCCCTGTAATGGAGTTTTACTCTTTTGCCGCTGAGTAAGGCTTCATTAATTGTTTTAATGGTAGAATCTTTACCACCGCTTACCGAGAAAGACCAGATATTATTTATTTCTGTAGGGGTGTGCTGAGATTGATCATTTAATATCATCCCAAGATTAAGCTCTCCTTCATACGTTTTGAACAGATAACCTTTCTGGCTGAATTTTACCATAGTGCCGGCGCGGTATCCTTCGCTATAATTTCCAAAAAACAGATATGTAACCACACCAAGTACTATGACAAGGAAGGCGATAACAAAGATGATGAGCTTTTTCATAAATGAGAATATTTTAGACAAATATGTTAATTATGAATCTATTATTAAAGGTTTTTATTAAAAAGCGAATAAAATATAATTTGAATTATTTATAGGATCAGTATTGTTCTTTTCTAAAGGAAGGGGATAAAGTTTATGGCTTCATTTGTGAAACTGAGAATGTCAGAACTGGTGGTGAACTCAAAAGGCCGCCTGGTTTGTTTAGAGGATGAAGGGAATGTAATACACGGGTTGGATTTGAGTGATGAATTCTGTTTTAATATGTTGGCAGAGGTTGAGGGATTGGGAATTTGTTTTGGATTTAGTCCGCGATTTGTAAATGCAAAATTAGGATGGTAGTGGGGAAGGGAGAAAAGAAAAAGGCTTCTTATATACAAGAGGCCTTTTTCTTTTTAAAGTGTTAAAGTGTTTTAAGTGTTAAAGTGCGAATGTGTTCAGGTGTTAAAGTAAGTAGATGATTTCGCATAATCAGGAAATCAGAAAGATGGTCCAATGTATAATCAGAATTCAATGTCGTTTAGTTAAGCCATCAGACCTGACAGGTTTGATGTTTATTTTATGATAAACTCTTAATTGTAAACCTGTCAGGTCTTAACTAAACGGTATTGAAAAAATACGAGGTAATTATCCACCAACTTTAACACCTGAACACATTCGCATTTTATCGCCTTTAACAATCTTCCGATTTCATCAGTTATTGTTGTAGGTCGTAAGGTGAAGAAAGAGGGGAGAGATATATGCGTTCGATATGGTCAGGTGCTATTAGTTTTGGCCTGGTGAATATACCAGTGAAGTTGTACAGCGCGGTTGGAGATAACAAGCTTAATTTTGATATGCTTTCTAAAAAAGATCTTTCACCAATAAAGTATGTGAGAATATCATCCGCAGATGGGAAAGAAGTTTCTTACAAAGACATTGTGAAAGGCTATGAAATCGCAAAAGATCAATACGTAGTGATGGATGACAAGGACTTTGAAAAGGCAAATGTCAAAAAATCCAGATCCATTGAAATCATCAGCTTCGTTTTGGAGGAGGAAATCGATTCTATTTTCTTTGACAAGCCTTATTACCTGGAGCCTGATAAAACCGCTGAAAAACCTTACGCCCTGCTGCGCGAAGCACTCAGACAATCCAAGAAAGTCGGGATTGCTACTTTCGTGCTTCACAACAGAGAGCATATGGCCATCATAAAACCGGAAGGCGATTTGATAATTCTCAATCAAATGAGATATGAAGCGGATATAAGAGATCCAAAGGGATTACATTTGCCCGAAGCGGAAAAAGTATCCAAGGCTGAAGTCGAAATGGCTAAAAAACTTATCGAACAGCTGACTGAAAAATTCAATCCATCAAAATTCAAAGATACTTATATCGAGGAATTAAAAAACCTGATAGAAGCGAAGGCCGAAGGAAAAACCATTGAGTCTAAAACCTCTGCTCCCGCTCCAACGCACATGAAAGATTTAATGGAAACGCTCAAAGCCAGTCTGGATAAATCTCCTAAAAACAGGCCTCCTGTAAGTAGAAAAAAAGCTGCCAGAAAAAAAGTTAAGAAATAAGCGCAATGGGACTGAAGGAATATAAAACGAAGAGGAATTTTAAGAATACTCCGGAGCCTGGAGGTAAAAAAGATGACAGGAGAGGCGTACATAGATTTGTGGTACAAAAGCATGATGCCTCACATCTGCATTATGATTTCAGGCTTGAGATGGAGGGTGTATTGAAAAGCTGGGCAGTTCCTAAAGGACCATCAATGGACCCTTCTGTCAAAAGGCTCGCGATGATGGTGGAAGACCATCCGATAGAATATGGGAAATTCGAAGGAATAATTCCTGAAGGAAATTATGGCGCCGGAACGGTAATGTTATGGGATGAAGGAACATATCATGCTATAGATACCGATGGTAGAGAAGCCAATGAAAAAGCATTGATTGAGATGCTACAGAAAGGAAATATTAAAATCGCGATAGAAGGAAAAAAATTAAAAGGCGAGTTTGCACTGGTTCGTATGCATGCAGGCAAAGGAAATCAATGGCTGCTGATCAAACATAAAGATGGCTTCGTGACCACCGATGATATTACAAAGCAGGATAAATCAGTGGTGACAAGGCGTAGACTTGAAGAAATCGAAAAAGAATCGGGCAAAGGAAACACAGTATGGGCTTCACGGAGAAATGATGTTGAGATAGGGCCTGGTGCAGCGAAAAAGAATACAATGCCTCATGACATCAAACCTATGCTGGCAACGCTGGTAGATAAGGCCTTTGATTCGAAAGAATGGATTTTCGAAATTAAATGGGATGGATATAGAGCTATTGCGGAATGTAATTTCAATACTGTACAGCTTTACTCTAGAAATAATATTTCATTTAATAAAAATTTTCCAAAACTAATTGAGGACATCAAAGGTCTTGGCATACAAGCCATTTTGGATGGTGAGATAGTAGCTGTTGATGAACATGGGATGGCCAGGTTTGATCTCATTCAGAATCACCAAAGAAAAGCAAGTAATATCATTTATTATGTATTTGATATTCTTTATTATAATGGCTATGACCTGACGGGTCTTCCGTTGATTCAAAGAAAAGAGATATTAAAAAAAATATTGTCCGATCTTCCTCATGTGAGATACAACGATCACATAGACGATAAGGGGATATCATTTTATACTCAGGCTCAAAAGCAAGGACTTGAAGGGATCATCGCGAAAAGAGCCGATAGTTTATATCAGACTGGAAGCCGCGGTAAAGATTGGCTTAAAATAAAAACAGAGAGAAGACAAGAAGCTGTGA
>DATMOV010000092.1:0-5643 GCA_035568055.1 Cytophagaceae bacterium | reverse complement strand
TCATTGGTAAGACGGTTGACATCTTCTACGGAGATTTCATTCTCGGTGGAATTTCTGGTGATGCTGCCATGGTGTATAGAGCTTTTAATGTGGTGTCCGGCAATACCCACGTTCACCACCTTAATATCAATTCCGCTTTGCTCTTCAGCTTCCCTGATCGCTTTCTGGATAGAGCCGATGGTCATATCAATATTGATTACTTTGCCAGCGAACACTCCCTCCGAAACGGCTTTACCCATTCCGAGAATTTCCAGTTTGTCAAATTCGTTTTGTCTGCCTACGATGGCGCAGATCTTGGTAGTTCCGATATCAAGGCCTACAACTATTTTATCTTTTTGCATATACTTAAAAATTATTCACAGATTATTTGATCCTTATATTTCAGGTTTACGGTTTTATATCTATTAAATCCTTTTAAAGGAAGTATGGTCTTATAATAAATTTTCATTTTTCTGAACTTGTCAGGAAGCTCTTCGGGTTTACCCAGGTCAAAAACTTCCTGGCCGATTTGCGGATAAAGCTTTACTTCTCCAAGCTTATTGACAGAGATCTGCACAATCTGCGATTTCCAGAATTTATCCTGGTCAATGGTCTTGAGAAGATCAACATATCCTTTCCCTTCTTCTGAATGCAGATAACCCTGCCTCATAAGCATAGGCGCTTTATCACCATCAATAAGTACGACACGTGCTGTAAATTTTTCTGAAGTAGGGAGAGTATTTCCATTGCTCCCGATGTAGGCATGGGGACCATTATTTTGTACGATACGGCCAAGCGGCCTGCATTGCTGTACTTCAACCATCAGGTTACCCTTGAGATCTTTATAAACCTGTGCATTTTCAACAAATTTATGAGATTTAATTCTTAATTCAAGCGTCTTCAAATCAATATCTTTATATTTTTTATGGATGATCGGATCAGTATTATTGAATGTCATCAGGCTGATCACCTCATTGCGGTCGATAAAATAATTGTACTGCTTTTCGTCATCAATTTCCACGATGATATTCTCAAAAGCTTTGTTCGCGTGTTTATTCTCCACGAAACTAATCAGGGAGAACAGGACTATGGCAAAGCCTGCAGTTACGATACCTCTTTTTATTCTGATCTTGCTAAACATATTTTTTGTTTAGTAGCATTTGTTTTATCGGTTCAATAAAAATATCAATGTCTCCTGCGCCCACGGTGGCGATGATATCTGTATTTACATCCTGAATTTTTTCCAAAAGATTTTCCTTTGAAGCCAGCATCTTGCTCTTTGATTTTACCTGAGCGAGCAAAGCCTCTGAAGTAATTCCTTTGATCGGCAGCTCACGTGCAGGATAAATGTCCATCAATACCAGCTGATCCACCTGACTTAAACTTTCAGCAAACCCTTCCATAAAATCCCTGGTGCGGGAATAAAGGTGTGGCTGAAAAATTAATGTTAAAGTTTTTGACGGATACAAAGTTTTTACAGCGTTGATGAAAGCATTAAGTTCAGTGGGATGATGAGCATAGTCATCAATATAAATTATCTCTTTCGTTTTTACATGATACTCAAATCTTCTTTTGACACCTTTAAATGAATGTAATGCTTTTTTAATATCATCGGCTGAGACTCCAACCTTTCGCCCGGCAATAAAAGCAGCCAGCGCATTCTGAATATTATGATGTCCCGGTACCTGCATTCTTATATTTTCCACTTTCTCATCCGCAGAAACTATATCAAATACAAATTCAGCATTCTCAACCCTGATCTTCTCGGCACGATAAAGAGAAGATTTAGTTCCGAAAGAAATATATTGCTGCGACTTCTTCGGCGGGTCCAGCGTAAGCTCGCCCTGAAATATCAGGCTGCCGTTTGCTTCCACCTGTGCAGCAAACATATTGAATGTTTTTTTGAAATCCTCTGCATCCTTATAAATATCGAGGTGATCAGGATCCATAGAAGTGATCACTGCCACATCGGGATGAAGCTTTAAAAAAGAACGGTCATATTCATCCGCTTCTACTACCACTATACCCTCTGCATTTTTCTCTTTGTTCAATAAAAGATTCGTGTTATAATTCTGCGTGATGCCACCAAGGAATGCCGAGCAATCTTTTCCCGCTGACCTTAATATATGCGCGATCATGGAAGATGTAGTAGTCTTGCCATGTGTTCCGCTCACGGCAACAGTAAACATTTTCTCGGTAATCATTCCCAGCACTTCAGATCTTTTCTTCACCACACTGCCTTTATTAATAAAATAGTTCAGCTCGGAATGATCTTTAGGAACGGCAGGTGTATAAATCACCAAAGCATCATCCTCAAAAAATTCTGGGGCAATTAACTTCACATTGTCTTCATAGTGTACATTCATACCCTCCTGCTCAAGCTCAGTGGTGAGGGTAGTCTGCGTACGGTCATAGCCAGCCACCTTATAACCATTGGCGTTAAACCAGCGCGCGAGTGCACTCATGCCAATGCCACCGATGCCAATGAAGTAGATGCTATGTATTTTATTTAATTCCATTTTATAGTGCTCAGTGCTTAGACTATTGTTTTTTCTAATGTCTAAAATCTAATCTCTAACTTCTCTTTTTAATAATTTCCATTATCGCCATTGCAATTTCCTTTGCGGCATCCGGCTTTGCCAGCTTTGCTATATTCTCTTTATAAATTTCCTGCTTCACATTATCCTGAAGCAGCTTTAATGCGGCAGGTACTAATACCTCTATCGCTGTATTATCTTTAATCATTAATGCGGCGTTGCTATTGACCAGTGCCATCGCATTTTTCGTTTGGTGATCCTCTGCCACATTAGGTGAAGGAACCAGAATACATGGCTTCTCCACGAGGCAAAGTTCCGAAATAGAAAGTGCGCCAGCTCTTGAAACCACTATATCCGCAGCGGCATAAGCCAGATCCATGCGTGAAATAAATTCATACGCTTTAATATTATCTCCTGCTTTCACCGCAACTTCTTTCGCTTTCTCAAAATAGGCTTTGCCTGTCTGCCAGATTAATTGTACATCAGCATCAACAATCATATTGATCCTATTGGCCATGCTTTCATTGATGGTTCTGGCACCAAGACTGCCTCCCACTACAAGTATTGTCTTCTTCACCGGGTTCAATTCAAAATATTTGAAAGCTTCATCCCGCTTTGAAGCGTATTCCATAATATCTTTCCTGACGGGATTTCCTGTCATCACAATTTTTTCTTTCGGAAAGAACTTATCCATATCATGGTATGCCACACAAATTTTCTCTGCTTTCTTTGCCAGAAATTTATTCGTCACCCCCGCATAAGAGTTCTGCTCCTGGATCAATGTCGGCAAGCCCGAAGAATTTGCCGCATAGAGTAATGGCCAGCTTGCATAGCCACCCACACCTATCGCGATATCTGGCTTAAATCTTTTGATAATACTTTTAGCACCCAGAAAACTGGAGATCACTTTTAAAGGAAACATCATATTATCCAGGGTGAACCTTCTCTGAATACCGCTGATCCAAAGTCCTTCTATCTTGTAACCAGCCGCCGGAACTTTCTGCATTTCCATTCTGTCTTTTGCCCCAACAAAAAGAATCTCAGTGCTGCTCTCAATTTCGCGCAGCGCATTGGCTATAGCAATGGCCGGATAGATATGGCCACCTGTCCCACCACCACTGATGATTACTTTATGCGGACTGCTTTGCGACATTGTTTTCTTCTTCTTTAGCAATAATATCTTTTGCAGAGTTTTCTTTCAAATCCTCTTTTGTAATCTCACTGATATCTCCTCTGCTTACGCTCAGGATCACACCCAACGATATTCCGGTAAAAAGCAGGGATGTGCCTCCCATGCTGAGCAGCGGCAGAGGTTGGCCGGTGATAGGCCCCAGCCCGACCGCGACACCCATGTGTATAAGCGCCTGGATTACCAGGCTGAATGAAAGTCCTGCCGACAGCAGGCCTCCAAAAGGACGGTCGCTTCGGGCGACAATGATCATACCCCGATAAAGCAGCGCGAGGAATAGAAACAATACAAACACGCCTCCCACCAATCCATATTCTTCCACGATAATGGAATAAATAAAATCTGAATAAGAGTGCGGCAGAAAATTTCTCTGGTCGCTATTGCCAGGCCCTTTACCAATAATACCACCGGTTGCCAGTGCTATGTATGATTGTTCGGCCTGAAAAGAAACGGTTGAGTCAGAAGAGAAATTCTTTATGCGGTTTACCGTAGTATCCCACCTTGATCCAAGCTTTAAACCAATAGGCACCAGCACAATTCCCACTAATAAAAGCATCCCGAGGTATTTCATCGGTACGCGTCCGATGAACATGAGCAGGAGGCAGGTCGCGAAAAGCATCACTGAGGTTGAAAAATTTGACAGTGCTATGAGCGCACAAATCCCACCGCACCATGCGATCATAGGTAGAAATGTTTTCTTAAAATCATCAATATCATCCTGCCTTCGCGCGAGCATACGTGCAAGCGCGGCGATGAGCGCGAGCTTAGCGAAGTCAGAGGGACGAAAAGACTGGTTGATAATAGGAATAGTTACCGATCTCATCGCGTCATTGATATTGTCGCCAAAAATATATCCATAGAGCAACAATGGAATGCAAAGCCATAAAGCCATTTTACTCAGCCCGGAATAATATTTGTAATTTATCTTATGCGCGAACCACATGGCCACAAGGCATAGTAAGATATGAACGGAATGTTTCCGGAGAAAATGCTCTGTGTCGCCGCCGGCTTTCTTATATGCCAGAGCTCCTGTTGAACTATATACTACCAGGATACTGATGACACAAAGCGTAATGATGATGGCCCATATTATGGGATCACCCTTAAGATTTCTTTGCAGCCATGCTTTTAACTGTACCATCCTATTATCGCTTTTTGCTTTCGGCTAAAATTTTTAAGCTATTCACAACATTCTTAAACTGCTCACCTCTGTCCTCATAATTTCTGAATAAGTCAAAGCTCGCGCAGGCCGGTGAAAGCAGAACGACATCACCGGATTTTGCCAGCTCAAAACCTTTTGTCACCGCGTCGATCATATTATCAGTATCTATAATATTTTTCACTTCTCCATCGAAAGCTTGATGCAGTTTGGAATTATCCTTTCCCATGCAGACAAGTGCTTTCACTTTTTCCTTCACCAATTTTTCTATCTGCGAATAATCATTTCCTTTATCTATACCACCAGCGATAAGAATTATAGGTCTTTTAATTGTGTCGAGCGCATAACATACCGAATCTACATTGGTGGCTTTTGAATCATTGATAAAGCGGATGTTGTTGATCGTCCCTGCTTCTTCCAGGCGGTGAGGCGCGTTTTTAAAATCTTTCATCACCTCAATAAATTCAGAATCCGGAAGGTCTAACAGTGAAGCGGTAAGCACCGCTGCCATTGTATTGATCATGTTATGTTTACCTTGCAACGGCAAGTCTTCCACATTCAAATTATAATAACGGGTGACATGATCATTGATGTTCACCATAATATTCTTATCTGAGAGATAAGCGCCATTGATCATTTTCTCTTTCACTGAAATTGCAATCTCATGCGGTTCAATTTCTCTCTTCTGTACCTCATTCATGATCACTTCATCGTCAGAGAAAAAAATAAAATAATCCTCCGGAAGCATATTCTGAATAACTTTAAATTTAGAGTCAATA
>DATMOV010000091.1:0-2966 GCA_035568055.1 Cytophagaceae bacterium | reverse complement strand
GGTATTTGATATAGAAAAAGTAACGGGCGTTTACGATCTGACTTGCGCCAACTCAAAAATAACAAACCTTGAACCTTTGAGGAAATTTACCAACCTGGAAAAACTGGATTGCTCTTATACCGCTGTTAAAAACCTTGCCCCACTTTCCGGACTCA
Organism: Cytophagaceae bacterium; assembly: GCA_035568055.1. Classification (GTDB taxonomy): domain Bacteria; phylum Bacteroidota; class Bacteroidia; order Cytophagales; family Cytophagaceae; genus DATMOV01. The sequence goes on along the minus strand of DATMOV010000091.1, from coordinate 2,811 downwards.
GCAATCTTAAATCACTCAATGCTTCTTTTTGTCAGCTGACAGGCTTGCAGGGAGTGGAAAAGCTTAGTATGCTTGCTGAGCTAAAATGCAAAGCGAATAAAATTGAGGACCTGTCTCCTGTCAAAAGCCTTGTAAATCTTATAGAGCTGGATTGTTCTGAGAATGAAATAGAAAACATATCAGCGGTTAAAGATCTTCTCATGCTTAATAAGCTGGATATTTCACTCAACATAAAAATTAAAAGTGTTAATGAAGTAAGCGGCCTGGTAAATCTCGAAAAACTGGCTATTCGAAAAATTGATATAGGTAGTCTCGAACCGGTAAGGAAATTGATCAACCTAAAATATCTTGATGTTTATAATACCAACATCACTTCGCTGGAACCGATCAGAAATATTCAAAAAATATTTCATCTGAATATTGACCACAATAAAATTACCAGCCTTGAACCAATCAGTAAACTTGTTTTTATGGCTGAATTTACCATGTCAAGCACCAATGTTCCGGATCTTTCCGATCTCAGGAATTTTTCTTTTCTCAGAGAGTTTGAATGTTCGGATAATCCTCAGATCAAAGGCCTTGGGCCTGTGAATAAATTTGAGCATGTGAAGATCCTGAAAATAATACATACCAGCATCTCTAAAGAAGAAGCTGCCAGGTTTAAGAAGAACCATCCTAATTGTCAGATTACATTTTATTGAGGAATGAGGATTTAGGCAGAAGTGAACATCGGATTTTTCCCTGGATCCAAAATCCTCCTTCCTAATTCCTCTTTTATTCTTATTAACATGGAAGAAAAAACATTATACGAGAAACTTGGCCCAGAGAACCTTCGGAAGCTGGTTGATAAATTTTATGACCTTGTTTTTGAAGATCCTGAAATAAAAGATCTTTTCAGGACAGACAAGGAACTCATCAAGAGAAAGCAATTCATGTTTTTAAGTCAGTTCCTGGGCGGCCCTGCTTTATATTCTGATGAATATGGGCATCCTCAAATGAGGGCTCGCCATCTTCCGCATCCTATCACTGAAGATAAGGCTGTGGCCTGGCTTAAGTGCATGCATACGGCAATTGATACGCTGGAAATATCAGATGAAATGAAGAAAGGTTTGTTTGAGAGGTTTCCGCCTACGGCATTTTTTATGGTAAATTCTTAGAAAGGATCAGGGAATGAGGAAAAGGATTTAGAAAAACGAATTGACAATTAGCAAATGAAGAAAGATTTAAGAAAGGAATGGCACATCATATTTTCCTAAATCCTCATTCTCCATTCCCCGCTATAAATTCTTTGATGGCTGTTTGTTCATCCAGATAAGATGATGAATAGCGAACACATGGCGAATGGATAAATAAGGCAGTACCATCTTTTATGGTGTTAATAACCTCTTCATGATTTTCTACAGGAATTGCAGGGCAACCCTGACTCCTTCCTAAACGCCCATAACTTTTGATAAACTCTTCGCTCACATAATCCGCGGAATGTATTACCACGGCTCTTGATTTTGCGTTGGAATTAAATTGATGATCTAAACCGTCAATGACCAGGGATAGTCCGTGTTTTCCTATATAGCCATTTCTTGTTACAAAAAATCCTACACTGCTCATATTGGAACTTGGGCAATTTGAAAAGGTCGTAGCCTTATTATCGCCCGAATTTTTCCCATGGGCTACAAGGCTATGATACAAAAGTTTTTTATTATTAACATCAATGATCCATAATCGTTGTTCAGTGGATGGTTTTTCAAAATCAATAATACTGATAATCCCTTTGGATGAAAGTAGATCCTGGTGTTTTATATTATAATATCCTACCATTCCAAGCCTGAATACCTCATAGCTAAGCCCTTTTTCCTTAAGCAGAGATACTGTATAGAGATCTTTAATATGATTTTCAAACATAGCAGAGACTTCTATGTTTGATTTTTCTTTAGCAGGTGGGTTCTTTGCAAATAAAGATGATGCCGATGCTGCGCTTATAAGAACCAGGATCAGGTATATTTTTTGGGGAATCACCATTGCCACTATACATAATAAAAAGCTTTTAGGTTCCATATCATGAAAATATTTATTTGTTTTTATATAGCTTTGATAAAAAATATTTAATAAATAAAAAAATGAAAAAAATATTAATCTTATTTCTGTTTATGTCTCAGTATTCATTTGGGCAGGTAAACTTTGGTTTAAAGGGAGGAATTGGGGACGCATGGTATAATGGGGGCCAGGGAAATCAAACCATTTATCCTGCTTTTGCAGCAGGAGGTTTTATGAACTACGCTTTTGGAAAGGTTTCGTTCCAGCCCGAATTATTATTTTCACATAAAGGAAGCAGCTTTTTATATAATTATGTAGGTTATAATCAAAGAGCCCGTTCCAATTCTAGTCTTAATTACCTGGAGATTCCATTGTCATTTCATTACTCAATTAATGATGCTGATGCGACTCCATATTTTGGAATGGGATTGGCTCCCGCTATTCTCCTATTTGAAAGAAACACCTTTAAATATCCGGATGGGACGAGAATTTCAAATGCGAGCTACAATGCAAATGCAGTTGATCTTGGTTATATAATAACAGGAGGCTATAAAATGGATAATTTTTTTGTAGAGGCAAGGGTTAATCTTGGGCTTGCCAGAGTTTATCCAAATTCAAATATCCGAAACAGTGTATTTATGATTATGGGGGGCAGGAAATTCTGATAATAAAAAAGGGTCTGCGTGTGCAGTCCCTTTTTCAATCAGAATATTATTAAGACTCGATAATATTTACTTTCTGAATTTTATCTCCTTGCTTAATTTTATCAATAATATCCAA
>DATMOV010000090.1:0-6666 GCA_035568055.1 Cytophagaceae bacterium | reverse complement strand
CATTGACTTCAGCATGTGCTTCACCATGTTTACGATGATAGCCTTCGCCGATTATCTTCCCATTCTTCACAATCACGCAGCCAACCAGCGGATTTGGGCTTACTTTGCCCCTGCCCAGGTCTGCCAGATCGAAGGTTCTTTGGATATATAGCTCGTCGCTGGTCAATTTTTTATAATTTAGTATCCTTACAAAAGTAATAAACCTGATTTGATCTCCGAATATTCTTTAAAAACACTACATCAGCAACTCACATCTTCCATTACTTTATACGAAGATCAGGAAAAAGCCAATATCGCTTACCTGATCCTGGAAGATCTGTTGAAGATAACAAAAACAGATCTGTTGATGGATAAAAAAGTAAAAGAATATGACCAGAAAAGGATCAAAGATATAATAAACCGCCTTAACAAAGCAGAGCCAATACAATATATACTCGGACATACTGAATTCTACGGAAGAAAATTTACAGTCAATAAAAATGTACTGATACCGCGCCCGGAAACTGAAGAGCTGGTGGATCTGATCATAAAAGAAAACAGGAAAAATAAAGATCTTGGCATACTTGACATTGGAACCGGCAGCGGTTGTATCGCTATCAGCTTAAGCAAAGAAATATTACATTCCAAAGTTTTTGCACTGGATATAAGTAAAGATGCTTTGTCCGTAGCACAACAAAATGCCAAAGACTTAAATGCAGAAATCAGCTTTATTGAAGCGGACATTACCAATGACCTGGAAAACAAACCAGAAGATTTAAAATTCAACCTTATCGTCAGCAATCCACCATACGTCACCGATGCTGAAAAGACCCTTATGCACCAGAATGTATTGGCTTATGAGCCTGGTACCGCTTTGTTTGTAAGGGATCGTGATCCGTTATTATTTTACAGAATGATTATTGAGTTCAGCCTGCAACATCTTCTGCCCAATGGCAGCTGCTATTTTGAGATCAACGAAGCTTTTGGAAATGAGATAAAGGAGCTTTTTGAAAAAAACGATTTCACGAATATCAGAATAGTCCGGGATCTTAGAGGCAAAGACCGCTTCGCTATTGCCAGTAAGGTTTTCTAATGATCTACCCCTACTGCCTTAGCTGCCTTTTCCAGTTAAAATATGCATTGATGGAAATACTAAAGATGATAATATAAAAAATACTTACTACATATAAACCATTGAAAATGCATACAGGAATGTAGATGATGTCAGCACACATCCACATCAACCAGTTCTGCAAATATTTTCGGGCAAGCATGTATTGGGCAACAATGCTGAACGAAGTGGTGATCGCATCAAAAAAGATAAGGAGCGGATCAATCTTAGACCCCGTATATTTCATTATAAAAAACCAGATGGGGAAAGTCAGGATTACAGCCAATAAAAAATAAAGTATTAGTTGCGGGATCTTTACCTTTTGTATTGAGCCCTTTTCACTTTCATTCTTTTTCCTCCCCCAAGACCACCATCCATAAATACTCAAGGCAAAAAAGGTAATCTGTAAGGCTACATTAGCATACATTTTAGTTTCCCGGTAAATGACAGCCAAAGCCAAGACATTGATGATACCTAGTGGCCAGCCCCACACAATCTGGCGGGCGATGAGAAGAACAGAAGCTACTCCGGCAATGAGAGCGATAATTTGATAAATATCCAACCGAATGAATTTTTTCTGAAATTAATCATTTAATAGATGATTCAACGATGATTGTATGTTACTGTGAAATATCTTATATTTACTTAATAGACTTTAGGGGTGTCCGACAATGTCGGACTGAGATTATACCCTTTGAACCTGATCAGGTTAGAACCTGCGAAGGAAAAAGCAAGATGTACTCACGTCCATTTTTCTCCACCCCCTACGGTTTATTATTAAAACTTCATGAACAATGAATGTATTTGTTAATAACGAAAAAAGGGAAATTCTAAACCAGCAAACTATAACTCAGTTATTAGGCGAGATTCAGCTTAATTCTCCCAAAGGGATTGCCGTGGCAATTAATAATGAAGTCATCCCTAAATCGGGATGGGAAAAATACTGGCTAAACGAAAATGATAAGGTTACTATAATTCGCGCTACACAGGGCGGGTGATTAATTTAAAATAAAAAAACAGACTCAAATTTTTAAATATATAAACATGAGAACAGAAAAGACACCGACTGAGAAAAGCATTACCACAGATTCTTTTCCGGCATCAAAAAAAGTCTATGTAAAAGGTAAGCTCCATAATATCCAGGTAGCGATGCGTGAGGTCAGCCTTTCAGATACGGTATATAAATTTTCCCCTGAAAAGCCGGTGGAAAAAAATCCGCCGGTCACCATTTATGATACCAGCGGCCCATATACTGATGTCAATATTAAAATTGATGTCAAACAAGGCATTCCAAAATTACGTGAAGAATGGATCTTGAAAAGAGGTGATGTAGAACAGCTTTCGGATGTATCTTCCGCCTTCGGAAAAGAAAGGCTTTATAACAGCGACCTGGATCATCTGCGCTTTGAACATATTAAAAAACCATTGAGAGCTAAAGCAGGAAAAAATGTTTCCCAATTGCATTATGCCAGACTGGGCATGATCACTCCTGAAATGGAATATATCGCCATTCGCGAAAACCAAAGAATTGATGAAATGAAAAATACCGGCCACCAGCATCCAGGCGAAAGCTTCGGCGCGAGAACTCCGGTGAAATTTATCACACCGGCATTTGTGAGAGATGAAATAGCCGCCGGCCGTGCGATCATACCAGCTAATATCAACCACCCAGAGATTGAGCCGATGATCATAGGAAGAAATTTCCTGGTGAAAATTAACGCCAACATTGGAAATTCAGCCGTTACCTCCAGCATTGAAGAAGAAGTTGAAAAAGCTGTCTGGGCATGCCGCTGGGGTGCTGATACCATTATGGATCTTTCCACAGGAAAAAATATCCACGAAACCCGTGAATGGATCATTAGAAATTCTCCTGTGCCTATTGGAACAGTGCCGATTTACCAGGCGCTTGAGAAAGTAAATGGTAAAGCGGAGAACTTAACCTGGGAAATTTACAGAGACACCCTCATAGAACAAGCCGAGCAAGGTGTAGATTATTTTACCGTCCATGCCGGCGTATTATTAAGATATGTGCCGCTGACAGCAAAACGCGTTACCGGAATTGTTTCCCGTGGCGGTGCTATTATGGCGAAATGGTGCCTTGCACATCATAAAGAGAGTTTCCTGTACACCCACTTTGAAGAAATTTGTGAGATCATGAAGGCTTACGATGTTTCCTTCTCACTTGGTGACGGACTTCGTCCGGGCTCTATCGCGGATGCAAATGATGCGGCTCAGTTTGCCGAGCTTGAAACTTTAGGTGAGCTGACCAAGATCGCGTGGAAACACGACATACAAACGATGATCGAAGGTCCGGGCCACGTGCCAATGCACCTGATTAAAGAAAATATGGACAAGCAATTGAAGGAATGCCATGAGGCACCTTTCTATACACTCGGTCCGCTTACTACAGATATAGCTCCCGGATACGACCATATCACTTCTGGCATTGGAGCTGCAATGATCGGCTGGTATGGCTGCGCGATGCTTTGCTACGTAACGCCAAAAGAGCATTTAGGACTTCCTGATAAAAAAGATGTGAAGGATGGAGTGATCACTTATAAGATAGCGGCTCATGCCGCTGACCTTGCCAAGGGACATCCTGGCGCACAGATAAGAGACAATGCTTTAAGTAAGGCACGGTTTGAATTCAGATGGGAAGATCAGTTTAACCTTGCGCTGGATCCGGACACTGCAAGACTCTTCCACGATGAAACGCTTCCGGCCGAAGGAGCTAAAGTCGCTCACTTCTGTTCCATGTGCGGACCAAACTTCTGCTCCATGAAAATAACCCAGGATGTGCGTGACTATGCAGATAAAATGGGTACTTCCGAAGACGAGGCATTGAAAAAAGGAATGGAGGAGAAAGCCAAAGAATTCGCTGAAGCAGGTGGAGAAATTTATTTGAAAAGTTAAATGAATCTTGAGGTCACAAATTATGACCTCAAACTTGAAATAAAATAATTGGATGTCACAGATTGTGACATCCAATTAAAGGAAAGCAAACTTGAGATCACAATTTGTGATCTCAAAATCAGAAATCTTGAAGTCACAAATTGTGACTTCAAGATTTTACAAGAAACAGCTATGGGAAAAATAATCAGAATTACCGATGACATTCTGTTAGACAGAATACATTTCATCAGGGAACAAAAAGTAATGCTTGACAGAGATCTGGCTGAACTTTATGGAGTCGAAACGAAAGTGCTTAATCAGGCAGTAAGTAGAAATGTAAAACGGTTTCCGGAAGATTTTATGTTTCAATTAACAATGAAAGAATTCGAAAACTTGAAGTCACAAATTGTGACTTCAAGTTGGGGAGGCATTAGAAAATTACCTTTCGTCTTCACAGAGCAAGGTGTGGCAATGCTTTCAAGCGTATTGAATAGCAAAAGAGCGATACAGGTAAATATTCAGATTATGAGATTGTACACCAGAATGAGGAGCCTTCTCTTAAACCATAAGGATCTGCTTCTGAAAATTGAAAAGATAGAAAGTAAATTTCTTCTCATGACGAGCATATAAAAATACTATTCGATTACTTAAAAAATCTTCTTCAGGAAGAAGATAAACCAAGGAAACAGGTAGGATTCAAAATCAAAAAATGAAACTAATAGTTATATCCGCACCGGAAAAAATAGAAAAAGAGCATGATCTGATCAATGCTCTTTTTGAGCAGGGGTTAAAATGCTTTCATCTGAGAAAGCCGGGATTTTCTGTTGATGAAATGCAGGATTTTCTGAAGGCAATCCACCCTAAATTTTTAAGGAGGATAAGCGTCCATTCAAACTACGAATTGATAGGGAAATATAATTTAGCAGGAATTCACCTGACTGGTGACTATTTAATATCTATGCCGGAAGATTCTTTGAAAGAAATTTATAACGTAGCCAGGAAAAAAAATCTGAAGGTGAGCAGCTCGGTTCATAGCCTGGAAGATCTTACCAATCTTTCTTTTAAATATGATTATGTTTTCTTGAGTCCGGTTTTCAACAGTATCTCAAAGGATGGATATAAGAATAAGATTTCTCATTCAAGAATCGCAGAATGTCTGAATGATCTGAAGAAAATTAAAGCCAGGACTGAAGTCATAGCATTGGGTGGGATCGATCATGGTAAAATAGAAAAAATTATAGAAATGAATTTCGATGGCGCTGCAATCCTGGGCTCGGTATGGAATGAATTTTCTAAGTCAGGAAATGTTGCCCATACTATTGAAGTTTTCAACTCGATAAAAGTAAAATGTCAGACGGCAGACCATTTGTTTTAAGCATCGCGGGCTTCGACCCTTGCGGTGGTGCAGGAATACTAGCCGACATAAAAGCTTTTGAGCTCAACAAAGTTCATGGCTTAGGGGTTTGCACTGCCATCACTTTTCAGAATGATATCAGCTTTCATCATGTTAAGTGGGTGAATATTGAAGATATCCTGAAACAGATTGATGTGCTATTTGAGCGATTTAAAATCAACTGGGTAAAGATTGGCCTGGTGGAGAATATGATGATATTGAAAGTGATCATTGCTCATCTAAAAAAAATAAATTCGGAAATGAAGATTATCTGGGATCCAATCGTTAAAGCCAGTGCAGGATTTGTTTTTCACCCCGAGGTAAACAAATCTGATCTTGAAGAAATTAGTAAAGACATTTATCTGATCACTCCTAACCTGGAAGAAATAAAATTTTTCTACAACGACATACCCGCGCATGAAGCAGCGGAATCGCTTAGCGAGCATACCAATGTTTTCCTGAAAGGCGGTCATACACCTGCCACTATGATCAAAGATATTTTGTGGGAGAATAAACAGAAACAGGTCTTTGTCTCAGATAAAATTGCTTCGGATAAGCGTGGAACAGGTTGTGTTCTGTCAGCAGCGATTTTAGCCGGCCTTGCAAAAGGATATTCCCTTCAGGAATCCTGCCGGCAAAGTAAAAGTTACGTAACGAGCTATATTAAAAGCAACCAGGGTTTATTAGGCTACCATTATCATGAATAAGATTTCAAAACTTCACTATATCACACAGGATGATATTTTTGGTTATACTCATGCCCAGCTTGCTGAGGAGGCATGCATGGGGGGTGCTGAATGGGTGCAGCTCAGGGTAAAGAAAAAAGGATATAACGAATGGAAAGAGATCGCTGAAGATGTACAGAAAATTTGCAAAAAATATAAAGCAAAGCTAATTATAAACGACAATGTGCGAATTGCCAAAGAAATTTCAGCCGATGGTGTACATCTGGGAAAATCAGATCTTAGCGCTACAGATGCAAGAAAAATTCTTGGTGAGGGATTTATCATCGGAGGTACGGCAAATGACTTCATGGATATTGAAAATCTCGCAGCAGAGAAAGTAGACTATATCGGCTTAGGCCCTTTCCGCTTCACCAGCACTAAGGAAAATTTAAGTCCGGTACTAGGGCTGAAAGGATACAAAAAAATCATGCAGGCGTGCAAGGAGATAAAATTGAATATCCCAATCGTTGCCATTGGCGGTATTTTAATTGAAGACATAAAAGACATTCTAAGTACGGACATATATGGCGTTGCAATATCTTCAGGAATAAATATGGCGGAGGATA
>DATMOV010000089.1:0-3791 GCA_035568055.1 Cytophagaceae bacterium | reverse complement strand
ATTGATAGTAACAGGACTGGTGATGGCAGGCAGAGCACTGACCAGGGTGATCAGATAGGCTGGTCCCGGAAGATTGAAATTAATAATATCGGCTCCGGCTGCAGCATCAGCCAACCTTATACATTTTCTGAGTGAATTTGTCCCGTCCCCTGCAACATAGGCAGTAGCCGGATCTATATCCGTAGTATTATCGACAATGAAAGTAGCGCCAGAGCATATATTGAAGTCAATAGTTATATAAAACAGCAGGCTTAATACTATTCTGAGCAGGGATTGTAAAAATACCATAACATGTAAATTTTAAAGTGAGTTTTTATTATAAATCGTAAGAGTAATAGTCGTTACACTTTCTGCCGGAAAGGTAAAATCGATGCTTTTAATAAATAAAATCTATTCCGCCTATTCATGACCTATCAGGATTTTTTGAATGAAAGGCAAATCATTTTTTCTCTTTATGTGAACAAAATAAGCGCCTGTCGCAAGGTTGTTTACATGTACAAGAATAGTTGATGAACCTTTATAAGATATATTATCTCTTGATTCAAATACCGTTCTTCCCAAAACATCCGTGATAGAAATATCTTCTATAGTTACAGCACCGCTATACCGTATGGTGAATTGATCCTTGGCAGGATTGGGGTAGATACTAATACTGTTATCTCCAAAGGCCACGATTCTGATACCTGAATAAGTGAGTTTTCCATTTTTATCTACCTGCTTTAACCGATAATAATTATTTCCCGGAAGAGGAGTTGCGTCAGCATAAACATAAGAAGAGAGATTACCAAAAGTACCTTTCCCCGGAACAACACCAATATCATAGAAGGATCCATCCTCTCCTTTTCGCTGAATAATAAAATACTGATTATCTTTTTCAGATGCAGTTTCCCAGGTAATTTTTACCTGCTCTCCACTCCTTTCCGCGTTGAAGTCGAGCCATTGTACTGGTAAAGCTGATGGACAAACTTTATAAGTAATGGTTGTATCAAGCGGTAAGAAGAATGACTTGCCATCGGAGAAAGTGACCGTACGGGTGGGCTCTCCGGGAGGATTGTACATTACATAATGACGGCAGTTATTTTTATCAAACACTCCATAAGACGAGTAGTTTGATGTAACGGCAGGATTAACCCATCCTAAGCTATCAAGAGCATGTATCCAGTGATAAAAATGTGCAGGCGGCTGGTCATTAAAAGTTCCTATGGCAGCGCTGTTCCACTCAATATGATTCCAAGCATTTAATTTATATGGAAAAGGTCCCAGGGCATTATACTTGGTCAAAATAGTTGGCACTTCGTACGTTGCGCGCCATGCCCAGATGGCATCCTGCCAAACCTGTTCCTGTGTAAGCGCCGGATTCCCATAGAATGTCTGAATGTCACTCACAAACTGAGTGTACACCTGCCGGCTATAATTGGTATCATGTGCCAGATAAAGCAGATGCGCATCCATGAGCGATACATTGATACCTACACCATATTCAGGATTTCCGCCAAACCATGTCCATTTGCCATGGGAAAGCCCGTCCACATTCCATACGTGATTTCCTGTAAAAGTGGGTGGGAAGTTTGTATTTCTTGCATCCCACCAGTACTCTTTTGCCGTTTCCACTTCGGTCAGATAGAGATACATTCCTAAGTCCCGGATGGTCGTGTTATGTGTATTGAGCCCCCAGAAATAAACTGCGGCTGCAAAATTAATAGCTTCAGAAGAAGACTCCTGCCCATTGCCACCGGGCCTTGCAGAAGATCCTCCGGCAAAGGAATGACCTATGAAAGGACTGTGGAAACGCATAAATGGAAACAGTGCATCATTATGGTCCCAGGAATCCACATAACGTATCATCATGTTCACCATTGCTCCCCAATTGCCTGTTTGTGCCCAGGTTTGATCAAATTTTGCGATGGTAGCGGCTCCACGAAGGATGTATCCGATAGAAAAATGATGATCGTTCAGTAATTGCGGGCCCAGAATTCCTGTATACGGCGTTAGTGTATGCCAGAGAGGATTGTAGTATAGATAAGCTCCGTCATTTTCCCCATTAGGAGATGTGAGCCAGTCCTGAAGTGCTTTTTTCAACTCAGTCAGAAATTTGTTGAATGCTACAGTATGCCCTACATAATGAGCTATTTCAGCAAGATTTGATAACTTGGCAATCTGCTTGCCTCCAACATAGTTATCTCCTGAGTCCACATAGTTAGTATCGGCCATCTGGTCGTCAATGTATTTGTATAAGTCAGGAAATTTTCCTGTCAGGGGCAGTTGAGGCAATACGCCGAAATTGCTCAGCTTTGTTTGAAAAGAATTGCCATCCATGCAATGAAGTTCTCCACGTGGGGTATTGAATACAATGCCGTTTGTAGGTGTTGTAGAATTTTTCCAATGATGGGGAAGCATTCCGATAATTGGAACAGTCTGGGTTCCTTCCTTTACTACTGTTGTAAAGTTAAACGTTGTAGACAGGACAGCTCCACTCTCATTAAAATTCCAATTCATGGTAGTGCCTGTCACAAATACAAAAGCGTGGTCGGAAAATTTTTGGAGCGTGGAAAGCTGGATATCAGGAAGCGGAGCCATGACAAAATAATTTTTACCATTAAGATTGGTTTTAAAAGAGTGAAGTCCTTGCCCTGCCCAGTTACCCTTGTATAATGGACCTCGTGTCCATGTAGAACCGGCAGGAGCAAAGATTCCATAACTGGATCCCTGTACGGTAATTCCAAGCACATTTGTGCCAATCGTATTATCAATGACAGGATCCCAGCGCATCCATACTTCCAGGGAATCGGGGCCTTGCTTTTCAAAATATACAAAAGGAACACCATTGATGATAGTTGCATCCAGCTGATTGTTCTTTTTGTCTGTCCAACGGCTTTTCATATGCCAGTCGCCATATTCCACTACCCAGGTCGAATCGGATTTCATATTTCTGATGCCTACATTAAGTCCCTGGTTAGGCCAGGACTGATAATTGTACTTCTGGGGAAAGGTGTTTTGGATATTATCCAACCGGTTTTTGTACACCTGAAGCCCGAAGCTATCTGCTCTGATTGAATGAGGATATGACCAGTTGTCATAAGAATGCGTAGTATTAAGGCCCGGATCCCAGATAAAAGAAGTCCACCATTCATGAGTAGTAGGGATTTGGGAAAAACCTGGTACTACTTTCGGCTTGTTTGCCGGAGCATTAAACCATGAGCCGTCCCATTGCCCTGGGCTGGGAGGGCATGCTGGACATACAGAAAGATTATAGCTTCCGAGGTTCACAGGAACTACCTGAGCCTGAGTTTTATTAATGATAATAAAAACAAATAATAGATATAAGAAATAGCTTAAGCAGTTATTTGCCACTTTCCGATACAGATAATTCAAATAAAAACTTTGGAATACCTGCCTTAAGCTTTTTATTAAAGAGCTATTGGCTTCATCACTACCAAAGAAAACTGGAGAAAGAGATTTTCCGCGTTTGGTATTCATATAATAATATTTTTTTACGTATAAATCATATTCTTAAGTGAATATCATAACCCAAGCATGAAATACAATAATATGTTAGGGAAAAACAGGATTAACTTTGCACTTGACACACAAATAAATGAAGAAAAATTACACTTAACCATCCAAATAATGGTGCTTTCTTTTTAAAAAAACGACTTCTCTAAAAAAATATACTAATAAAAAACATTCTCAATTATTTTTAATACATGGGAATGCTTTTTACAGAAATCTCTGGAAACCATTGTTTGATATTAAAATATAGCAAGCTTTCTAAAAACCCGGGTAAGCCATCA
>DATMOV010000088.1:0-11515 GCA_035568055.1 Cytophagaceae bacterium | reverse complement strand
ATCAAAGAGGCGGGCGCTACTTTCAAATCACATATCGATGGTTCATCACATTTTTTCAGTCCGGAAAGTGCGATTGATATACAAAGAAGCATTGGTGCCGATATCATCATGGCTTTTGATGAATGTACTCCATATCCCTGCGAATATAAATATGCCGACACTTCCATGCAGATGACCCACCGCTGGCTAAAAAGATGCTGTGACAGATTCGATAGCACAGAAGGAAAATATGGTTATCAGCAATTTCTTTTCCCAATTGTTCAGGGAAGTGTGTATAAAGACCTGCGGGTCAAATCCGCGGAAACTATCGCTTCCTTCGAAAGAGTGGGCAATGCCATCGGAGGTTTGTCAGTAGGTGAGCCCGCGGACATGATGTATGAAATGACGGAGCTGGTGTGCGATATACTGCCAATAGACAAACCGCGTTACCTGATGGGCGTGGGAACTCCCGAGAATCTGCTTGAGTGCGTTGCGCTGGGCATAGATATGTTCGACTGCGTAATGCCTACACGCAACGCCCGTAATGGAATGCTCTTCACTTCGCAGGGAATTATAAATATCAGAAATGAAAAATGGAAGAGCGATTTCAGTCCGCTTGATCCGGTGATCGGCGGTTTTATCAATGAGACTTATTCTAAAGCATATCTGCGCCACCTGGTCATCAGCAAAGAAATACTTGGCTCGCAAATTGCAACGATTCAGAATTTAAGTTTTTATTTATGGCTTATGGAAGAGGCAAGAGCGCAAATTACGGCAGGAACTTTTTACGAATGGAAGAATAAAATGGTGAAGCAGGTATCTCAGAGAGTTTAAAGTTTTACGTTATACGTTTCAAGTTAAGAAAACAACTTCTGTTATTTTCATAGCTTGTTTGTTAATTGAGAAAGAATAAAAAAAATATTGAAATTGATCTATATATGGTTTTACTTAAAACTTAAAACGTAAAACATAGAAAATGAAAATTCTCGACAAATACATATTAAAGAAATTCATCTCCACTTTTTTCTTTGTGGTGCTGCTTTTTATTTTGATACTTTCAGTGATTGACTTTACAGAAAAGAATGAAGACTTTATCAAAAACAAAGTTCCGGGCTTAGAAATTTTAATTTATTATACACACTTCATGCCTTATATGGCAAACCTGCTTAGTCCGATTACTGTGTTTATCGCCACTGTTTTCGTGACAGCTAACATGGCTTCACATACTGAGATCATCGCCATATTAAGCAGCGGTGTAAGCTTTAAAAGGCTGATGCTGCCATACCTCATTGGTGCAGCATTTATCGGCTTTGGAACATTCATTCTGATCGAATGGGTAATCCCCAATGGCAATAAGAAAAGGATCGCTTTTGAAAATCAGTATGTTAAAAACAAAGTAGAATTTAGAGATAATGCCCATCTTAAAATCGGGCCAAACACTTATGTCTACCTTCTTAGCTATAATAATACGATTCATGAAGGGTATCAGTTTTCCCTGGAAACAATAGAAAATAATCAACTAAAATCAAAGTTGAAATCCAACAGAATAACCTGGCAGCCTAAAAAAAATTCATGGTTGCTGGATAAATATGTAGTACGGAAATTTGATGGCAATAAAGAAACTGTAATCAGCGGTGAAAATAAAGATACAGTGATCAATCTTCTTCCCAAAGACTTTGGCAGCACTTATCAGTTGCACGAAACATTCACCATGTCTGAGCTTGATAATTATATTAATGAGCTGAAAGACAGAGGTTCTGAAAATATCGAAACATACCTGATAGAGAAATACGAAAGATATACATATCCATTCGCGATTGTAATTCTTACAGTGATCGGAGTGATCGTTTCTGCCCGCAAGGCACGTGAAGGCGTAGGGTTTCAGATCGCCTTTGGCTTCCTGCTGGCCTTTGTCTACATCCTTTTCGTACTCATGAGCAGGGGTATAGCCAGCGCCGGATCAATCGGGCCACTCCTTGCCTCATGGATTCCTAATATTATCTTCTCCTGCATAGGAGCAGTGATGTACAAAACAGTACCACGCTAAAAAACAAAAAAAATACTTAAATTAGTGCTATATTCATTAGCTATGAAGAAAACATTTCTTTTACTGCTATTGTTATTGCCGACTTTTAACTCCTTGGCATCTGCTCCGCTTATCCTGGCAGATCAGGCGGAAGATTATTACCTGGATTTCGATAAGGTTGATATTCTGGAAGATAAAAACAACGAGTGGGATATTGATTTCGTTTCTTCCCCGATGATGGCAGAAAGGTTTCAGACAGGAAAATCGAGATTTGTTGTTAATGAAAATCCTTCTTCGACCTATTGGGTCAGATTCACTGTTCATGATAACTCTAAGACTCCATCAAACTGGCTCGTGGAATCTTTTATGTTTAATATCAAATCACTGGACTTTTATATTCCAACCGGTAATGGCAATTATCAGGTACAAAGGAACGGTAATTTGTTTCCTTTTGACCACAGGAAATTCAAGCATAAGAATTTTGAGTTTCCTCTTGCCGCAGACCATCGCGGACCCATTACATACTATATAAAATATAAAAATGATCGCGCAGACTGGCTGGTACTTGTAGTGAGAGCATATACCCGGTTTACTTCCTATTCCCTGACAGAATATTTTATGCTGGGAATATTTTATGGGATGGTGCTGGTCATTGGCGTGTATAATCTTTTCTTATTTTTCACGATCAGAGACATCGCCTATCTGTATTATGTATGCTACGTCTTTACCTTCGGCCTTCTTTCCATGTGCCAGGATGGGACTGGCTTTCAATACATCTGGCCCAACTCTCCTGTTTGGAATGACTATGCCGGTCCATCCTGGCAGTGGCTGATGATGATCTTTCTTCTGATGTATTCCAAAACTTTTCTGAAAGTAAAAGAAGAGATGCCACTGCTTAATCTCATCATTAATATTTTTATCGTATGCCGTACCATTTTCTTCATTTTATCCATTACAATATTGTCACATTCCGGCGGTATACATTATATAGATCTCATACCTTTCCTGCTCGCTTATATAGCATCGATCATATCATATAGCCGGGGTTATGGAGCTGCAAGGTATTTTGTAATTGGATTCACAATTTTATTTATTGCGTTCCTGATCAATAATCTGCAGTTGTTGAGAATACTTCCACCAAATGTTATAGCTACCTATTCCATGAATATCGGGGCTATACTGGAAATGATACTCCTTTCACTCGCCCTGGCTGACCGCATAAAATCAATCAAGGAAAGTGATTTGCTTAAGGAAGCGGTTAATCGTGAGCTTGAGAAGAAGGTACAAGAGCGCACCGAAGCATTCCTGCAGCAAAAAAATGTTATCCAGGAAAAAGTGCAGGAGCATGATAATTTTATTTATAAAGTATCTCATGATATCAAAGGGCCGTTGAAATCAATAATTGGTCTTACTGACGTAGGTATGAAGGACAAAATGGAAAATGCCCATGAATATTTTGAACATATCATGAAAAGCGCCAAAAGACTTGACAATATTGTGATGGAACTTTTATTTATCACCAAAGTGAATCGGGCTAAAGTGGATATGGCAGAGATTGATTTTAAAAATATCATTGAAGAGATCAAAGGAAGTTTTGAGCATCTGCCTAATTATAAGGGAATGAGATTTGAGCTTGATCTGGAGCAAAAAGAAAAATTCTACTGCGAAAAATTTATTCTGTATTCTATCTTCCAGAACCTTATTGAAAATTCCATCAAATACAGAAAGGTTGTTCATAATGACTCCTATCTGAAAATAAAGATCTTAGTTGATGAAAAAGAAGCGAACATTGAATTTTCAGATAACGGCATTGGAATGTCATCTGAATATCACAACAAAATTTTCGACATGTTCTTTAGGATCCAGTCCGGTAAAGACAGCACAGGATTAGGGTTATATATTGTAAAAGTATCAGTAGAAAAACTTAGGGGAAGTATCCGTATGGAAAGTAAGCCTGAACAAGGCACTACCTTTTATATTAAGCTGCCCAATTTTCTTTATGGGAATCGTAATCCGGAGTCAGAAACCTTTACACAGGCAAGGCCATCCTGACTCCCGATTCATAGCTGATTTATTGATGGTCAAGCTCGACTTGTTTGTGCTTGTTTCTTCTCTCATGATCTTTCGCTTGTTTCTCCAGCTTCTTGATTTTCAACTTCTGATTCAACATTTTTTCTTCTTCTCGCAAAGCTTTCTTTCTTGTTTTCAATTCTTTAATTCTGCTTTTAAGAGCATCGTCACCGCCTTTGACAAGAACTGTGATATAAGAATTTTCTTTTGATACTGAGGAAAATTCCGCTGCAAAGGCAAAACTAACATTCATTGCCACAGCAATGATCAGGACAATAATTTTTCTCATAATTTTTAATTTTTTTTATGCTTATTAAACTATGTTTCCGGAAGCCTTTCAACCATAGCCATAAAAATAAAGTTCATGAAGGATTTACAGAACTTTTAAAGAATAGCACTCATTACTTTATATTCAGGAGGAAAGCTGCCTGAAAAGACTGATGAAACAATGGCCTCATTCTCAAAAAGTCCATAAATGGCGGAGCCGCTGCCGCTCATACTGGCATAGAATGCTCCAAGCTGATATAATGTATTTTTTATTACATCAAGTTCCGGATAAATTTTAAAAAGTTCCATTTCAAAGTCATTCTTCAACTGATCCTTCCATCTTCTTTTATCCATTAAAAGAATCTCCTTGATTGAAATAGCAGATCTCTGTGGTTTAATTCCATTATATGCTTCTTTGGTAGATATATGAATTCCAGGATAAATTATTACTAAGATCTTGCCTCTCAGATTGATATTAATCTCTTCAAAACGGTCTCCTTTATCGTATGCAAAGACAGGTTTGTTATTGATAAAGAAAGCGCAGTCGCTGCCTAGCGGCTTCACATATTCCTCCATTGTTTCGTCACTCAGATTAAGTCTGAATAATTTATTAAGTGTTTTTATGGTGAATGCTGCATCGGAAGATCCGCCGCCCAGCCCGGCTCCTATAGGAATATTTTTATGCAAATGAATCTGCACGGGAGGAAGTTTAAACTCTTTTGCCAGTGATGTATAAACCCTCACACAGAGGTTATCATTATGTTTACCAGGTATCTCTATGCCCGAAAATGTTAACTGGAACTTTTCTGAAGGAAGTATTTCCAAAGCATCTTGCCATGGCACCGAATAAAAACATGATTCCAGGTTATGGTAGTCATCCGCTCTTTTTCCGACGATGTTTAATCCTAAATTGATTTTGGCATTGGGGAAACTTACCATTTGTAATTTCTTTGGAGCAATTTAAAAAAAATAAGACTAAATCATTTACGTATCGGAATTGAAAAACGCATCGTTGTTATTAAGCACATTTTTTTCCTATATTGGAATATGTACAGAAGATATTTTAAGCGCTTGCTGGATATTACAGCATCTTCAGCATTGCTTATAGCCACAACGCCGCTTATGATCCTTATTTCTGCGCTGCTCTTGCTTTTTAATAAAGAGAAAATATTTTTCATTCAGGAGCGCCCAGGATTGAATGGCATTCCTTTTCACATCATCAAATTTAAAACCATGAACGGGAAGAAAGATTCCGCCGGCAACTTTCTTCCCGATGAAAGAAGAATTACTTCAATAGGTAAAATTCTCCGCCGCCTGTCTCTGGATGAATTGCCTCAATTGATCAACGTATTGAAAGGAGAGCTGAGCCTCATCGGGCCAAGGCCCTTGCTGATGGAATATCTTCTGCTATATTCATCCTGGCAGAAAACGCGTCATTCCGTTAAACCGGGCATCACCGGCTGGGCGCAGATCCATGGCAGAAATATTCAATCCTGGGACGAACGATTCAGACTTGATAATTATTACGCTGAGCATCTTTCATTTGCCCTCGATATGAAAATACTTTTTCTCACTATCTTCAAAGTTCTAAAGATGGAAGACATTGGTGAAAGTGGAGGATCGACTAAAAAAAAATTTACCGGATCTGATTCATGACGATAAGTTCGCACAAAGAAAAGATCTGGCTTTCTCCTCCGCACATGAGCGGCGCAGAGATGAAATATATTCAACAGGCTTTTGACAGTAATTGGATTGCGCCGATGGGCCCGAATGTAAAAGCTTTTGAAGAAGAGCTCTGCGCCTATACAGGTATGGACTATGCAGTAGCTTTAAATTCAGGCACCGCCGCAATTCACCTCGCGCTTATCGCACTGGGCGTTCAGCAGGGAGATGAAGTGATCTGCTCCTCTTTTACATTTTCTGCCACAGCTAATCCAATAGCTTATCTGGGCGCTACGCCTGTCTTTGTTGAAAGTGAAGCAAGTACCTGGAATATTTCTCCCGATTTTCTGGAAGCAGCTATTAAGGATCGTCTTCAAAAAGGCAGGAAAGTTAAAGCGATCATAGCAGTACATCTGTATGGAAACACAGCCAGGCTCCATGAAATTATCAGCATCGCTGAGCGATATTCAATCCCGCTTATAGAGGATGCCGCTGAATCACTCGGATCAAGATATAAAGGGAAAATGACCGGAACCTTTGGACGAATAGGAATCTATTCTTTCAATGGAAATAAAATTATCACTACCTCCGGCGGCGGCGCTTTGGTGACTGCTGACAAGAATATTGCCGATCAGGTTTTATTCCTGGCAATGCAGGCGAGAGATAAAGCTCCGCACTATCAGCATTCACAAATTGGATACAATTATAGAATGAGCAATGTGCTTTCAGGTATCGGACAAGGACAGTTAAAAGTTATTGAAGAAAGAATAGAGGCACGAAGAAATGTTTTTGTAAGGTATCGAAAAGCATTGTCAGATATTTCTTCCATCAGCTTTGCCCCTGAAGAGATCGCAGAAGGTTCTTACAACCGTTGGCTTACCTGTATTCTCATCAAAGATAAAAACAACAATGTTTCTCCTGACGATCTTCGAAAAGCGCTGGAGGAAGAAAATATCGAATCCAGACCACTCTGGAAACCCATGCATACACAGCCTGTCTTTAAAGACGCACCTTATTATGGTGACCATCTCTCGGAAAAATTATTTGCCAGCGGCTTGTGTCTGCCATCGGGTTCCGCTATGACGGAGGAGCAGTTGGAAAGGGTTGTTGATGTGATTAGAAAAGAGTTCAGAGATTAGTAGAAACTATCACCGAAATGCCCATGGCGTCATTGTGTTTTTCTAAACTCTAACATCTAACGTCTGATATCTCTCTTAACATTTTCCAAATCTGCCCTGTTATATAAAATATAACAAACTGACAAGACATGGCAAAGTATGATAAGAAATCTCAGGAAAAAGTAAAACGTGCGATGCACGAAATGAAAACTGGCAAATTAAAATCAGGCCCCAGTGGAGAATCCGTAAAAAACAAAAAACAGGCTGTAGCGATAGGGCTCTCCGAGGCCAGAAAGGCAGGGTCAAAAGTTCCTGAAAAGCCCACATCAGCACGGTCAAAAAACCAAAGAGGCCCTACAAGGAAAAAGAAAAGCTCTGCTCAGAGAAAAACAGTAAAAGGATAGATGGTAGAGTTTTAGAAGTGATCAATTCAATTGACAGGTTATATTGGTCTCATCAAGGTGGCTTGTTCCCCGATTGTCGGGGGCAAGTTTACTTTTAGGTTTCTTATAATGAAGAGCGTTATAGTAACGTTTCTAACGGCAAAGATTCCCGATGGAAAGAACCCTAAAAGCCTAACCCATGCATGGCTCTATGAACCAGCGATAACTTCAATAAAATTATCAGGAATAAGATATTTGTTAGCTGTAGCTTGTAAATCTCCCGGGGTGATCTCTTTGATGCTCTTAATGTAATTATCATAAAAGCTGTAGCCAAGTTCATTGAAGTAAATTGTTTTAAATTTATCTGCCAGGGAAAAAGGTGTATTCAGAGAACTTAAAAATGTACCCAGTAAATAATTTTTTACTGTCTCCAATTCCTCATTGCTTACTGCTATTGTTCTTAGGATCTCAATTTCTTTCTTTATTTCCTTTAACGTATCCTCTGTAAATTCCTTTTTCACATCTGTTCCAATAGTCAGATAGCCCTCGTGTTTCAGGCATATCAATGAAGCGTTGATCCCATAAGTATAACCTTTATCCTCCCTTATATTTTTCATAAGCCTGGAGCCAAAGTATCCGCCTAAAATCTCAATTAGAATAAAAGTTTTGAAATAATCAGGATGTGATATAGTAAATAGCCCGGTGCCCATTCTTATAGAGCTTTGAAGGGTTCCTTCTTTAATTACTTTTTCTTTTTTCGCTCCCGGTGTAAAAGAACTTAAAGCCTTTGCGGATTTCCTGTCTGATGAATTCCATTTGGCTTTTCCAAAGACATTATTGATGAGTTTGAAAAAATCTTCAGTGCCATTACCTGCAAGGATGATGTCACAATTATTATAATTGAAATATTCTTTGTGAAATCCAGAGAGATCCTCTTTCGTACTATTCAGTATTCTTTTTTCCTGTAGGGATGAACCATAAGGATGCCCTTCACCAAAAAGCAATTCTTTAAATCTGACATTGGCCAGATAGCTGGTCTTATTCAGGTTTACCTTCAGGTTCTGGATCGTAATATTTTTCAGATTGTCCAGCTCCTTATCTGGAAATACAGGCTCAGAAATAATATTAAGTATTAAAGGCAACAAGGATTGTAAGTGCCTTGATAAAGCATATATCGTGAGCGAAGATCTGTCAGGGCCTGGATTCAGCTCCATGAATGCGCCAAAAAGCGCTATACTTTCCTCAATCTCTTTTGCCGGGAAGTTTCTGCTGCCACCCGAAAGCATTTTGGAAGAAAGAAATGCTACTCCTGGTTTTTCTTCATACCAGTTTCCGGCATTAAAAATAATTTCCAGTCTGATGACTGGCTGTGTGCCTGATATGATTGAATGAAATGGAATACCATTATCCAGAAGTCTTGTTTTAGCCTGAGCCACTTCAAAATGATCCAGTGCCTGAGATGCAGGAGCTATAGTCCTGTTAAGTATTGCAGTCATCATTGAGTAACCGATTGCTGAATTTTTCCTTTGAAGTTAAATGATAGTGTGAATCTTAAAGATTCAGCCAGCGGATTATTCTGGACAACAGGAATAAGATAAGCTACATCAAGCCCGAAAACCTGATATTTAACCCCAAATCCCACTGTAAAATACCTTCTGTAGCCTTTATTTTTATTTTCATGAAAATAGCCAGCCCTGGCCGCGAAATAAGATTGATACCAATACTCAACTCCACCCTGTACTGTAAACTCCTGCAACTCCTCTTTTAAACCACCAGGAGCATCGGAGAAAGAGCCAAACATTCCACTAAGCCAGCCACGATTGGGATCTTTACCTTTCTCTATGATTTTATTTCCATTAGCATCTGTTGAATCAGCTAATTTAGAATTCAGAAGATATATCGGAGGAGACGGCACCATGAGCTTATTAACATCTAACGCGAAAACAATTTTATTATATTGATCCAAAGGAACAGTTACTGCCGTACCCAGTCTGAGATTTGTTGGGATGAAATTACCACTGCCATTATTTGAATAGGAAATCTTAGGCCCTATGTCTGAAATATTAGCACCAAATGCCACATTAAGAACCTGGCCTGTCCTACGCATAATTACATCTGTGCGATAATAAATTCCTATGTCACCGGCGGCTGTATTGCCCGCTTTAATGGTGGTTCCATTAATCTGCTGGCCATTTGCCAGGTTGGAATGTATAAATTTTAAGCCTATCCCCACACCCAATTTCCGACTTAATTTCCTTGAGTAGCTTCCACCCACTGAAAATTCATTTGGATGGCCTTCGCCCAATGAGTTGTTATTCGCGTCTGTAAACTGAATCTTACCTAAGTCGAAATAAAGCAGGTTGAAAGCTAAAGCTTCTTCCTTCCTTATTTTTGTATAACCCGTCAGATAATTTAAGGACATATCACCAACCAGTTTTCTAAGCCAGGGGTTATAGGAGGTAGCGAAGCCGTATCTTTTATGTTTTTCCTCATCTTCATCATCGTCACCAATAAAAGCGAGTTTTGCAGAGTTCCAGTGTGATGAGTTAGCATCAGGAGAGGTCGCCACGCCAACATCTCCCATGGCGCCAGCTCTCGCATCAGGTGCCATTATAAGAAATGGAACAGAAGTTACAATGCTTCTGTTAAAACCGGCCAGCTGTAATTTCTGACTTGTTGTTGCCTGCGAATATGAATAGGATGAAGAGAAAATTGCCGCGATAAAAAATAACACTCCGAGCCTTTTTGCTGCCATAAAATATAATTATTGAACCTTCAAATATAAGTGAATATTGATAATTAATTAAGAATAACTAGTTTTTGATATTTAAAGTTATTTGAGCCATCCCGTAATGAACGTACATTTAGCTTATATATATATACTCCCTTTCCTATTTTATCTCCAAATTCATCTCTTCCATCCCAGTTAATATCGGAAATATGTGAATTGCTGCCATAAAAATGATCATCAATGGTCTTTATAAGCTTGCCGGATATTGTATAAATGCTCACCAGCACTTCAATATCGTCACCGGCACGGTTATGGTCGAAATAGAAATTTGTATGGGTCGAGAAAGGATTGGGATAATTGAGGACATGCTGAATCGTCATATTTTCATCATTGGCCACTACAAATTCAATATAAGATTCTGATGAATTATTATATGTATCCCATGCCTTCACGCGCATCGAATGATTGCCGGGAGAAAGTCCTTTCAATGGGTATGTTAATGTACCCTTGGTATAATTATCAATATCGGCGCTATAATAATCATTGAGAATAATTACATTGGTTCCGTTATCAAGTATTCCTGTGATCTCATGTCCGATCCCTCCTATGGATAAATTAATCCCGCTTGCGTCGCTAAGCCTCGCGATGAGAGAAGTATTGGAATTAGTGACCCCACCAAATACAAAGCTCGAATCCTGCATATAAAGCTTGATGACCGGAGGGGTATTGTCGGGAGTAAATGTAGATGAAGTCCCGCCAATTAAAATCCGGGAAAAATTTCCGGCAGCATCATTGGTACTTTGATTCTCGTCAGCGTAAAAACTTATTTTACCAAAATTATTTTGGTATGAAATATCCTTAGGCACTATAAATGTTACACTGAAATCTCCATTTTTAACGCTCGCTGTTCCTTCGTAAATAAAATTATTCATTGATTTAAAACTTGCATTCAATGATGTAACAGTATGAATAGTGGAAGGTTGATCGTATACGGTTACATTTAATATTCCATTATAACCGGTAAGCTTAGCCCCGGAAGGATCCCTTATCTCTCCCTCAAAATTCACTTTGCTTAAAGCCTGCGCCTTAATTGAATCTCCTGCAATAGGAATATTATTAATTTTGGTGATCACAACACTGTCATCAGGATATTCCAGTCTCATGGAGGGATCGCCAAGCAGGGAATAATTTCTATTGTTTGTCCCGCTTATGCTTGAGTTTTTTGTTTGGCTAATGATCTCTCCAAGCCTGGGCATTTTACCGGCTAAAGGGCTAAGCG
>DATMOV010000087.1:0-2801 GCA_035568055.1 Cytophagaceae bacterium | reverse complement strand
CGGCAAATCCCGATCATCTTCATCACTGCGAATAATTATAGCGACGATTATGTTTTTAAAGGTTACAAAACAGGTGGCGTGGATTATATCTATAAGCCCATTAATCCAGAGCTTCTAAGAGCTAAGGTTGCTGTTTTTGTGGAGCTTTACAGAAAGAATCATCAGCTCATCGCCCATGAGCAAAATCTCAAAATGATCAATGCCGAACTGGAAGAGCGGGTGAAAGAAAGAACAGAGGAACTGCTCAGTAAGAATATTGAGCTGGAAACCATGAATGCTGAGTTAAAGAAGGTGAATAATGACCTGGATAACTTTGTATATACTGCTTCACACGATTTAAAAGCTCCTGTTTCCAATATTGAAGGCTTGGTGAATGCTTTAAACGATTGCATCAATGATCCGAAATCCCATACTGAAGATGTAATGGTTTTATTGGATATGATCAGTAAATCTATTAATAGATTTAAGGGCACAATTCAGGACCTCACTGAAATTACGAAAATCCAGAAGAATCTGGACGATGAAGTTGAAGTAGTTGATATTCACGAAGTATTCAATGATATAAAGCTCAGCATTCAGGAGCTTATAATAAAAAACAGCGCAGAAATAAAAGCTGATTTTAGCGGTTGTTCACAAATAAGGTTTTCAAAAAAGAATTTCAAAAGTATTCTCTATAATTTATTGAGCAATGCTATAAAATATCGTGATCCTGAAAGAAAACCTAATATCTTTATTAAAGTGGAAGTTGTCGGCGATAATGCCGTGCTAAGCATCAAAGACAATGGGCTTGGGATGGACCTCAAAGAAGACACTAAGATTTTCTCCATGTTTAAAAGGTTGCATGATCACGTGGAAGGTTCAGGTATCGGGCTCTATATAGTTAAAAGAATTGTGAGCAATGCCGGAGGCAGGATTGAAGTGGAAAGCCAGGTAGGAAAGGGCTCAGAATTTAAAATATATTTCAGTAAGGCTCTCTGTGTCACTAAAAGTAAAGTTACTTCGAAGGTGTAAATTTTTCGACCTGATTTTTAACCGGCGAAATACTTTGAAGATATGTATAGATCGCGCCAAGATCTTCCTCTGTCATTTCTGCGTACATGAACCATGGCATAAAGGTGTTGAACTTTCCTTTTTGTACCGGTATTTTCTGCATGGAGGAATCAGCATAAATTTTAAACCTGCTGATAAATGATTCTTTGCTCCATTTGCCAATTCCGGTTTCTTGGTCGGAAGTCAGATTGGATGATCTTACCACACCTCCTGTAAACAAAGGAAACTCAAAACCACCCGCCATATACATTCCTTCAATTGCTTTCCCTTTTACCTGCGGAGTGTGGCATCCATCGCAGGCCGCGATGCCAGTTAAATATTTTCCGTAAGCCAGCACATCAGATTTCTCCGGCCTTTGTTTTGGATGTGCAGGTTTAGGCATAGTGCGCAGCATAAAATTGACAGGAAAATTCGGCGAAGATTCCGGCACTTTATTTTCTATAGGTTTTAATGTTCGCAGATAAGCGATAATTGCTTTCACATCCTCTGTATCCATTGTATTATAATTCATGTAGGGCATGACAGGAAAAAAAGCTTTTCCATTTTTGCTGACTCCTGAGGTAATCGCTCTGTAAATTTCTCCGTCAGTCCAGCCACCCATCCCGGACGGCGTAATGTTCTTAGAATAAAATGTGCCGGGAAATCCATATTTCTCATTAAATTTTTCTCCTCCTTTGCCTTCAGTGCCGGGTACAATCGGGCCTGCGAAAACATTCCAGTTTCTCTGGCTGTGACAATCAATGCACACTGTAACATGGTTGGCAAGGTATTTACCTCTTTCGATTTGTGCAGAAGTGGATTCAATTTTTAAATCCGGTGCGGCACCCACAGCAGGATACTTAAATGTTAATACACTCAGGAAAGCAGTGATGCCAAATGCAATGACTGCAATAATGATTAAAAAGATCTTTAAAAATTTATTCATAGAATTAAAAAAGGTACCACGTCGTCATTGCGAGGCAGACGACTGTTTGTTTAACAAAAGATTAAGAACTTCCCCATACTTTTTCTTAATGCAATGCCGAAGCAATCCGGTAGTTAAGCATATGGATTTTTAGGATTGCTCGGCATTGCATTAATACGCTTTCATGTTTAACTTCATATTTCTTTCTAACTGAGTGTCATTTGCCTCGCAATGACGTAGAATCTTCCTACTCGAAGATCAAATGCTTTACAGACTCTCCGGAATTGATCAGTTCCTTGAGTGCATCTATTCCAATATCAAGATGAGTTTTGGCGTATTTTTCTGTAACAGTCACATCACTTTTAGAAGTCTTTACTCCTTCAGGGTCCATGGGATTATCAGACACTAGCAATAAAGCACCATGCGGAATACTGTTTACAAAACCCACAATGAATATGGTGGCTGTTTCCATGTCGATAGCCATAGTGCGAAGCTCTTTTAGATATTCTTTGAATTTATCGTCATGCTCCCATACCCGGCGGTTGGTAGTATATACTGTTCCTGTCCAGTAATCACGCTCATAATTTCTGATTGTTGAAGAAACAGCCCTCTGAAGGCGAAAAGAAGGAAGCGCGGGAATTTCGGGTGGCGCATAATCATTGCTGGTGCCCTCGCCTCTGATCGCCGCGATGGGAAGTATCAGATCTCCCACTTTGGTTTTTTTCAGGCCACCGCATTTGCCCAGAAATAAGGCTGCCTTGGGATGAACAGCGGAAATCAGATCCATGACAGTAGCCGCTACAGCGCTGCCCATTCCAAAATTAATTATGGTGATATTATGCGCGGT
>DATMOV010000086.1:0-9826 GCA_035568055.1 Cytophagaceae bacterium | reverse complement strand
TACTTCTTATACTTCTTTTATCCTGGTTGGCTTTTTATCATCATCAATGGCGACCAATGTAAATGCTCCCTCAATGGCTTTTGCCCTTTTCTCAGAGTACATTTCTTCAATGAATATTTCAACTTTCACCTTAACACTGGTTGTTCCAACTTTCATAATGCTTCCAATGATTTCAATAATTGTTCCGGCCGGAATGGGTTTATTAAAATCAATTTTATCGGATGAAACTGTGACCATTTTCTGTCTGCTGAATCGGGTTGCTGTAATAAATGCAACCTCGTCCATAAATGACAGCGCTGTTCCTCCAAACAATGTATCATAGTGATTCACATTATTCGGGAATATGGCTTTGAATTGCCTTGTCTCTGCTTTTTTAATTCTTTCTTCTATATTCATCTTTGCAAATTAAAATAAGAGGCCATTCTTTAAAAGAATAGCCTCTATAATATTAAACTATGCACTGACTCCTTTAGCTACTGACTCACGAAGTTTTTTAGTAGCTTTAATCATATTCTTCAGCGATAATTCTGTCTCCGCCCATTTACGGGTTTTTAATCCGCAATCAGGGTTTACCCAAAGATTTCTTGCAGGGATAACAGCCAGGGCTTTTTGAAGAAGATGTTCTATCTCTTCCACGGCTGGCACTCTTGGAGAATGAATATCGTAAACACCCGGTCCTATTTCATTCGGATAGTTAAAGTCGGCAAAAGCATCCAATAATTCCATTTGAGAACGTGAAGTCTCAATGGTAATCACATCAGCATCCATATCAGCAATATTACTGATGATGTCGTTAAATTCAGAATAACACATGTGGGTATGAATTTGTGTTTCGTCTGCTACATTGGAAGAGCTAATACGAAATGCTTCGATTGCCCATGATAAATAAGCCTGCCAGTCGGTTTTACGCAAAGGTAAACCTTCTCTGATAGCGGGCTCATCAATTTGAATTACTTTGATGCCTGCTTTTTCAAGATCAGAAACTTCATCACGAATTGCCAACGCTAATTGTTTGGCAGTAAATTCTCTTGGCTGATCGTCTCTCACAAAAGACCATTGTAATATTGTTACAGGCCCGGTAAGCATTCCTTTCATTAAGCTGGTGGTTCTGGACTGGGCATATTCAGACCATTTGACAGTCATAGGAGCTTTCCGTTCTATATCACCATAAATAATTGGAGGCTTAACACAACGGGATCCGTAACTTTGTACCCAACCATTCTGAGAAAAGACATACCCATCGAGCTGTTCACCAAAATACTCTACCATATCATTGCGCTCAAATTCTCCATGAACTAATACATCTATCCCCAATTTCTCCTGCCACATAATAGATTTATCAATCTCCTCTTTTACTTTTAGCTCATAATCCGCCATAGATAATTCTCCTTTTTTGAGTCTCGCTCTTAATAGGCGAACCTCATCTGTTTGGGGAAAAGAACCAATAGTAGTGGTAGGGAATAATGGAAGTTTCAGGGCAATCAATTGCTTTTGTTGCCTGATCGGGAAAGGACTTTTCCGTTTACTGTCATGATCTGTAATAGATTTTACTCTATCCTTCACATGACTTTTGTGAATTAAAACAGAAATTTTTCGACTTGCTATTGCTTCAACATTTTCTTTAAGTGCATAAGTAACTTCATTCTCGCTTTCAAGACTCGCTAACTTTTTTAATGCTACTACTTCATCAACTTTCTGTTTTGCAAAAGCCATCCAGTTTTTTATTTCCCTGGTAAGGACATTTTCATCTTTCTCATTATTAAGATCACAAGGAGTATGTAAAAGTGAGCAGGAAGGCGCTATCATAACTCTATCCTCACCTAGTTTTTCTTTAGCTTTATTGATAAACTGTAAAGACTTTTTGAAATCATTTTTCCAGATATTCCTTCCATCAACCACCCCAAGTGAAATTGCGGTTTTGGATAAGCTGAACGGTGTAGATAATATATCATTCAGTTGAGAAGGGCAACGAACTAGGTCTATATGCAAAGCATCCAAAGGCAGAACCATAGCAAGGCCAAGATTGTCACCGGTGCATTCGAAATAAGTCGCCAGCATTATTTTAAGAGTAGGAAATTTCTTTTTTATAAGATCATAAACCAGGTGATAAGCTTTTTTCTCTTCCTGAGAAAGATCCATGCATAGAAATGGTTCATCAAACTGTATCCATTGGGCTCCTTGTTGCTGAAGCTTCTCAAGAATTTCAATATATACGGGGAGAAGATTATGAATTAAATCTATTCGGTGAAAACCTGTCTCCTTTTCTTTTCCCAAAAGCAAATAGGAAACCGGACCAATCATAACAGGCTTGGCATTTATTCCCAGCTCTTTTGCTTCATAAAATTCGTTAATTATTTTACTGGAGAATAAACTGAATTCTTGATTCTTATGAAATTCAGGGACTATATAGTGGTAGTTGGTATCAAACCACTTAGTCATTTCCATGGCAATAATATCAGAGTCTTCCTTCTGATATCCTCTGGCCATAGCAAAATAAAGGTCTGACTCGGTATTCTGTTTATTAAGAATAATACTATGGTACCTTTTAGGGATTGCATTTACAGTCAAAGACATGTCAAGCACCTGATCATAAAAAGAAAAGTCATTGCAGGGAATAAGATCTATTCCTGCTTTTTTTTGTATCAGCCAGTTTTCCTGCCTGATATTCTTACCGGCTTGCAATAAATTTTGCAGGCTGTCTTTTCCAGACCAGTATTGTTCAGATGCTTTTTTTAATTCTCTGTTTGCACCAATGCGAGGGTACCCAAGATTATGTGTGATCATATTTTTTATTTATTTTAGAATATTTTTCTGCTCAAATGTATAATTATAGACTATTATACTAAAATGAATGCCTAAAATTTGGTTAAACAATCTATTTAAGACATTATTAAAGAATATAAATCTAAATACAATTATAAAAAGGTATATAAACAGAATATTTATCTATGGAAGGATTAGACAAAACTGATATTGCATTACTAAAACAATTGCAAATAGATTCTCTTCAGACTACAAAAGAGCTGGCGCATAAATTACATTTAACGGCTACACCTGTTCATGAAAGGATTAAGAAACTGGAGAAGCAAGGATACATAAAAAAATATGTCGCCATTCTGGATAATCAGAAACTGAACAAAGGCCTGGTAGTATTTTGCAATGTATCCCTTAAGCAACACGAAAAAGAGATCGGAAGAAAATTCGTAAAAGATATACTCTCTCTTCATGAGATTACAGAATGTTATAATGTTTCCGGCGATTATGACTTTATGCTTAAAGTGATGGTAAAAGATATGCCCGAATACCAGAACTTCATTATGAACAGACTAGGTTCGATTCCAAATATCGGAAACACACACAGTGTTTTTGTAATGGGAGAAATAAAAAATTCGACAAGTCTGCCGATATAGAATGGATGCACATCTAATATTAAAATATAGTAACTGTTTTTTTCAATAACAGCATTTTTATTAGTTTTTAGATTTTTTCTACATCTTACTTTTTACTATCTTTTGTCCGGATTTGGCTATGATTTATACGAAATGTAAAACCGGCCTTAACTATTAAATTTAAGTTTTCTATGCATACTCTAAATGTTTTTTATACTTTCCTATGCCTGGCGATATTTGTAGCCTGCAATAAGCCCTCTTCTTTAAAAGAAAATAAAGATAGTCTGACAACCGTCTCAGCTCCTTCAGACACGGGAAGAATTGCTGCCCCTTCAGATACTGTTATTGCCAACAAAACAGACCTGCCGAAAGTAATTATCACTGTTAATGGCGCTGATGCTAAAATCGATTTAAAAGAATCAGGGTATGTCCAATTTCTTTTACCCGAAAAAGGGAAAATCACACAAGAAGAATCCGGCTCTGTTTATGTTTCATATCCCATCGATACAGGTACAAACATGACTGATAAAATAATCCACATTTCCGCCACTCCCCTACCTTGTGACATGTCCGAATATGACAACGGAGACAGCCAAAGCCCTGCAAAAGTAACTATAGGAAATAAGAGCTTCAATACTTTATCGTCCAGTGACGCAGGTGCCGGACATTATGCTGATTACAAAATTTACTATTTTGAGAAAGCAGGTTTTTGTATCATGTTTGTACTTGAGATTCGTTCCTTCAACCGTGAAGCAGTTAATCCTTCGCCGAAACAATACGATGATATAAAGCAAAAAGCATTTATCGAAAAAATGATAGCCGGTCTTACTATCTCTTCTAAATAACAACCTTTCTGATTCTAAAGACTTCCAAAGGCGGGCTCTTACAGTATGAGACAAATCAAAATTTAAGAAATAACAAAACTTAATTAAGAACAAAAAATAAAAACCATGAAAAAAACAATCTATCCGGCATTAATTGCCATCGTTATTTGCACCTCTGCTTTCACTGTCATCAACTCATTAAACTGGAAAGTAAAAGAAGACTCATACTCAATTAAGTTTACTGGTAAAAAAGTGGAGGGAATCTTTAAGGAATTAAAAGCAAATATTCTTTTTGACGAAGCCAATCCTTCCAATTCAAAAATATCGGCTACGATTAATGCTGCAAGTGCAAATACTGGCAATGGAATGAAAAACAAACATGTGGGTGAAGGATTAGACGCTGATAAATACCCTACTATCAAATTTGAATCTACCTCTGTTATAAAAAAGGGATCATCTTATGAAGCGATTGGTAAACTAACCATGAAGGATGTTACCAAAGAAATTACTTTGCCGTTCACATTTGAAAACAAAGGAGAAGAAGGAGTATTTTCCGGAAAGTTCTCTGTTGTGCCAAAGGATTATAATGTAACTAAAATGGGAACCCCTGATCTGGTAGAAATTCAATTAACTGTACCTGTAACGAAGTAATCCATGAGTTGGAAAAAAGGACTTATGCACGCATTGGTAAGTGCATTATTAGCTGGTATTTCCTGTATCATATATAATTCAATATATAGCACTGCTTTTTATGTAAATTTTAATGCAGTGTTAAACATGGGTGCAATAATTGGTTCCTGCACATTAGGGTGTACGTTAATGGCAACTTCATATATACTTGCGATAAAATGGAAAGGCGATAAATTAATACCCTGGGTAAATATTATCATTAGTACTTTAAGTTTTGCAAGTATTGTGGGTGTATTATCATTTGATCTGCCGCTTGATGTAGAGTCACCGGAAATGTTCCCGGGCTTAGCCATACCAATGCACTTTTTTCCTGCTCTTTCATTTTTTACCGTAGCCCCTTTTTTCAAAATAAAAATCAGTTGATCTTTAGGTACAATCTAGCCCCAGACTATATTTTCAGCAGCAAATACATCCTCATTTTTTGATAATCTGCCTTTAAACACCGGAAGAATCAGAACAAAATAATCTTCATGAGGTTTAATAAATCTCACTAAACTATCTTAAATATGAAAGTATCTGTTTTGCCGGAAGAAAAGATAAAATCAACTGCAATAATGAAAGCCGTACGAATGCATGGCTATGGAAGCGCTGATGTCCTGATATATGAAGACGCTCCGATACCAGAGATTCTGCCTGATGAAATTCTTATTAAAGTTCACGCGGCAGGTGTTAACCCTATTGACTGGAAGATCAGGCAAGGGTATTTTAAGGACCGAATGATTCTTCCTCTGCCTCTTATTTTAGGATGGGATGTATCAGGAACAGTAGAGCAAACAGGCATCCTGGTCACACGATTTAAAAAAGGCGATAAGGTATTTGCCAAACCTGATGGAATGCGTAACGGTGCATACGCGCAGTATATAGCTGTGCGCTCTCACGAAACAGCGTTAGCCCCTGAAAGTATATCATTGGAACACGCAGCTGGTATTCCTGTTACCGCGCAAACGGCATGGGAAGCCCTGTTCGAGAAAGGCGGACTTAAACAAGGACAAACAGTACTTATACACGGAGCTTCGGGAGGCGTCGGAAGCTTCGCTGTGCAGCTTGCCAGGATTGCAGGTGCCTATGTCATCGCCACTACATCCAAAGACAATATAGAGATGGTAAGATCTCTCGGAGCAGAAGAAATCATTGATTATACTTCTGAAGATTTCAGTAAAAAAGTACAAAATATCGATCTTGTTTTCGATACTATTGGCGGCGAAACACAAGCAAAATCGCTAACAGTTCTAAAGAAGGGTGGTATATTGGTATCCACGCTTGGCGCTCCTGATCCTAAAGAAACAGCGAAACATCAGGTGAGAGGTGTCGGATTTTCTCTTTCGGCAAACGGAGCTCGCCTGGCTGAAATAGGAGGGCTTGTTGACAGTGGAATGCTGAAGGTAGTTGTTGACAAAGAATTTTCACTGAAAGACGTGAAGGAAGCTCATAAGCTCAGTGAGAGTCATCATGCGAAAGGAAAAATTATTCTAAGAGTCAATTAAAAATTAATACTACTTATTCTTTATTGGCCGTAGCAAGATGCTGCGGCCAATAAAATTTTAAAATAGTTTTCTAATTATTTGTCCTGGCAACAAGTAAAGTAATTCTTTGCTTGTTTATTTTTTTGTGAGCCTGAAAGATAAAATTAAACTGCAGAAAGAATCTTTCATTCTGCCTTCTTTCCTGGCTCTTTGGTATAAGGAATAGTCCGAGGGCACCTGCCATGTTGAATTCAATCTGTTGGAATAAAGATCGCTTAAAGAAATAAGATCGAAGCGGGCGCTCAGATAAAAACGATTTACATATACAAAAAAACCAGCCACCGCCTTAAAATTAAATTTGCTGCCAAATCCTTTAATTAAACTTCCTTCATCGCTATAAATCGTCTCGCCGATGATGTTTCCGTTGACATCTTTGGTTTTAATGGAAGCTACTTCCTGCAACTTATATTTAATCCAGGTGGTCGTCACAATTCCTAATTCTATGCCCATGCGGTTGTTTTCAATCAGGTCACTTATGGGAAATGAGCCTCTTGCCATGATTGGCATATTAATCACCTGAGAATTTATTTCAGATAAAAATTGATTACCGTTACTGTCCTGAAAAACTCCAATATAAGCCGGACTGGAATAATAAAAGCCGGCGCTGTAATGAAGTTTTGCTCCTGCCTTCTCTTTTGGAAATAAATGATCAAATTCAACCCCGGCTGAAAGAGAATTTTTTACACTGCTGAATTGCTGACTTTTCCCAATAGAGTTATTTTCAAGAAAAGGAGGTGACACCACCGATGCGTTTATCCGCAATTGGGCCCTTGCCTCTGCACAGACAAATACAACGATAAAGAAAATAATAACTCTCATAATCTCTGATTTATTTTCCTGATAAAATAAAAGCTCCCCAATAAAACGGATTCTGAAAATTTTTTCTCAGGCTGAGTTGAGCCTGCTTAAAAGCAGCATGGATTTCTGTTCCGCTCAGCCAGGATTTATAAAAATCTATCATCAATTGCATGGTGGCCTCATCATCTACTTTCCATAATGACATGAGAATGTTTTCTGCACCGGCAACTTTCAAACCCCGCTGTAGGCCGTAAACACCTTCCCCATTTTTAATTTCACCCAAACCGGTTTCGCAAGCCGAAAGAACAACGAGCTGTGAACTATCCAATGAAAGATTGGTAGCTTCATAAGCGGTAAGAATGCCATCTTCGGAAGAATCATCAGTAAGGCTTTTAACACCACTCAAAACAATGCCTGACCGTATCATAGAATTTACCTGCTGTCCGCCATCGGCAAGGAAAAATCCATGTGTGGCAATATGCAGAACTTCGATAGAATGAATTGACTTCAGGCTTTCTTCCGTGGCCGCTTCAAATAGAAAAACACCCGCCTTCCAATGATATGAGATCAGAATATCGGCAATGCTCTCAACTTCCTTCTCGGTACCGGGGAGATCAGCAAATTTTTGTTGTGTAAAGTCAGGCAATGTGGCGTCTCCGGGGGCGCTTACGCCGGGGTCATCAGCCGAACGAATCACATCTTGTTTGCCTGTCTGGAAATAGGAAGGGCGGCCATAAAGCCGGGCAGTGGAATTAGCTGTAACATTTTTTTGCAGAAGCAGATCTTTTGTATTCGTCACGAATACAAGGTTAACCTCATCCAGTACATATTGTCCGGATTCCGGATTTTGAAGTACATTCAGGTTGATCTGGTTGTAAACCCCATCAGCCGAAAGATAAATCTGCGAACTGCTCTTAAGCTTGTCTTTCATTGGTTTCCAGAATTGATCATAGGAAATGTTATCTGATATCCGATGCCGTATTGAATTCCGATAATAGGAAAGGTATTTGCCTTCCAGATTATTACCGGTGCGCAGGATAAAACTTTCAGGCGCCTTCATCCCTGGCCGAATGATTAGAAAAATATAATTCACCGAATCAGTAAATACAAAACTATTCCTCTGAATTCTATCAGTGACGGGGGTATGGTTAAAAGATTTTGTTCTGATGATTTCAATAGCGGCTTCGCCTTCCTTCAGCGTATCACGGATCTGTTGCCACCGGATCTCTTCATTTGATTTTCTTAAAAAAGAAGATTTCTCATTTATTTCTTTTTCCAATGAGTTAATTTTTTTCTCCAATAGATCTATGTCATCTTGTGCCTTTTTATTGTTGTAATACAAATAGGCTATCCGGTCTTTTGCCTGTTCCCATTCATGAATTTTCATGATGAGATTTTTATCGTCACTGGCTAAAATATTTCTTTTGACTTTGGTGATTTCATTTAGCAGCAAAGCTTTGGTAAAGAGTTGCGTGTTGTAGAGTATTTCTAAAAGCCGGCTGTTATTTTTAGTCGTCCTTAGCTCTTCCGCGACAAAAGAATTGAATAAATCAAAATCTGCTTTGAGAATGAGATAAAACTGTTCCCGTTCATATTCACTCATGGAAGGAAAATTATTTTTTATGTTGCGTTCATAAATATTCAGAAGTTTTTCAAACACCAACGAAGCAGAATCTGCAAGGTTATAGTTCCAGAAATATAAAGCCTTTGTGCGCAATATTTTTATCTCCGCCTGTGAAAAGATGCCATGGTTCCGGGGCAATTTTTTCTCCGCTCTGTCTATATATAGCGCTGCTTGTTCAAGGTCACCGGTAATTAAAAAGTATCGGCTCTTCATCTCAAGCGCGGCTGCTACCTGTTCATAGGCGGGGTTGACGGTGTTTAATGAATAAAAATAACGCTGCAAATATTTCCGCGCTTCTTTCCATCTTCCTTTTTTTAAACTGGTTTCAAAGTGCAGTCCGTAAAGCTGATATCTTAAAACATCAAAGTTAAATCCGGTGGTAGTAGCCCTATCTATTAATGAACTGCCTTCACTGAAATATTCCAATGCTTTGTCAAAGTCTCCTGCTTGAAAATAAAGCTGGCCTAAATGAAGATAGGGATAGATCCTGAAAAAACTTCGGACACCAAAAATTGACTGTCGCTGTTTCAAAGATTTGTTAAATAATTCTTCCGCCTTTTTGAGATTACCAGCCATCATGTATAAAATGCCCAGCTTCTCGTAAGAGAAAACATAGTTCTGGATTTTTTTCCGGGAAAAACTAATCTTCGAATACCTGATTTCACCCGCACTGTTGAGGTATAAAATCAAGGTGTCGGTATAGATGCATGCTTTATTCAAATATCTTTCAGCCAAAATAAAATTGCCTGCATTCATGGCGCTATCTCCCTTTTCGGATAAAAGTATGATCAATTGATTTAAATTGATTTTTCCAGAATAGAGAAACATTTCCTGGCTTTTAGCAATAGTATTGCAAAAAACAATCAGGGCAGTAATTATGATGACGCAGCGTTTTTTCATTAGCGGAGACGATACGTTAGCTTAATTCCAGTGTTGTTAAAATAAAAATTCCGGTAATATAACAGGAATAAAGACCGG
>DATMOV010000085.1:0-7701 GCA_035568055.1 Cytophagaceae bacterium | reverse complement strand
AGCAGGCTGCCATTGTCAGAATAAATATTTCCTCTGATTGCTTTGACAACTCTGTACTGTAAGGCATTTTCCTTTGCGAGTTTTCTCCATCTTTCGCCTTCCACAGTCTGAACTTTCACCAGCTTCACCACAATAGCCACGCAGAAAAGAAAGACGCACAAAAACGCCAGTCTGACACGAAGCACTATGGATTTTTTAATATTCACCCTTTTTAATTATTATTTTATATGGTGGTTGTGAACTTTCTTCTATACCTAAAGAGGCCGCTTTTTTCGCGACCTCCGACTGCTTGCTGGCAAACATAAGATCAGCTTTCAATGTCGTATAGTCAGCTCTGAGATCTTCAACCTCTGTTTTTGTTTTATCTATCTGCCTTACTGTTCTTTCTGCGTAATGAGTATTTCCAATATAGAATATGAGTACCACTGCTATGTATAACACGTAAGGAACATATTGTACAGGCAGTCCATCTTCAAACATCTTGTCAACCCTGACCGTTTTCTCGATCATGGTGAAGATATTTTTCTTCTCCTCCTTCTGCGATGATTTCGGTTGGTTGCCTGTCATTCTGTACGTTAAATTTTTTCAGCTATTCTTAATTTGGCGCTACGTGCCCTTTTATTTTTCTCCACTTCTTCTTCAGACGCTTCGACCGGCTTTCGGTTCAGCTCTTTAAACGGCCTTTCGAAATTGCCATAAACATCTTTTTCAATCTCACCGAAAAATTTGCCTTTATTAATAAAATTCTTCACCAGCCTGTCTTCGAGAGAATGGTAAGAAATCACTACCAGCCTTCCTCCTTTTTTGATCACCTCAGCCGATTGTTCCAGCAAGTCTTCCAGCGCTTTCAGTTCATCGTTCACTTCTATTCTTATTGCCTGAAAAACCTGGGCGAAATATTTATTTTCTTTGCCTCTTGGTGCCAGTGGTTGCAGAATAATTTTCAGGTCTGAAATATTTCTGAAACTCTTTCTTGCTCTTCCTTTGATCACTTCAGCGGCCAGCGTTCTGGCGTTTCTTACCTCTCCATACATCCCAAAGATCTTATGCAGATTTTCTTCGGAATATTTATTGAGTACTTCCTGAGCAGTTTTATCAGCCTGGCGATCCATCCTCATATCCAATTCACCTTCGAACCTGGTTGAAAATCCGCGCTCCGGTGAATCGATCTGGTGGGAAGAAACTCCAAGGTCTGCGAGCAGGCCATCGATCTGCTTCACTCCGTGCATCTTCAATTGCCTTTTCAGATGCCTGAAATTTGATTCCACAAAAATCAAAGAACTATTATTGAGTGAATCAGCATTTGCCTTCGCGTCACTATCCTGGTCAAAAGCAAAGAGCTTTCCTTTTTTTAACTTCTTTAATATCTCTGCTGAATGCCCGCCGCCGCCAAAAGTTACATCAGCATATATTCCACCTTCCCTGATATTTAGCCCTGCTACACTTTCATTCAACAATACAGGAACATGATAATTCATAATAAGTGTGTTAAATTTCGAATTTTAAATTTTGAATAAGATCCAAAATTTTATTCAGCCTTATCATTACTTCCTAAA
Source organism: Cytophagaceae bacterium (assembly GCA_035568055.1). Classification (GTDB taxonomy): domain Bacteria; phylum Bacteroidota; class Bacteroidia; order Cytophagales; family Cytophagaceae; genus DATMOV01. The sequence goes on along the minus strand of DATMOV010000085.1, from coordinate 6,145 downwards.
AACTTCTCTGCCAGTTTTGAAAACTCTTTCTGGTCTTTGATCAGGTATTCTTCGTACCGCTCCGGATTCCAGATTTCTATTCTGTTGCCCATCCCTACAATAATTGCATCCTTTTCCAACTGCGCATGTTTAAGCATACTTTTAGGAATGAGAAAACGTCCATTATTGTCCAGCTCAGCTTCCGTATTTCCCCTGAAAAAATTTCTTTGGAAATTCCTGTACTCTTCGTTGAATTCATTGAGGCCGGAAACTTTGGAAGATATTTTATTCCACTCCACCTGGGGATAAACAACCAGACAAGGCTCAAAACCACGGGTAATGACAATGATATTCTCCAAAGCTTCAGGAAGCTGCGCTTTAATTTTCGCCGGGAGGATAATTCTACCCTTGACGTCGAGCCTGCATTCATATTCGCTTGAAAACTGGAGCATTGTATGATCACTTATTATATTATATGCCTTAGACAAATATAATAAGAAAAATCAAAAAACAACCACTTTACCCCACTTTATCCCACTTTGTGGATAAGTTTTGGTAAATTCCAAATAAAATGACTTAATAATTTAAATCCGGGGGTCAATGTACATGAGGATTTGCAAGTAGGATAGTTTAGTTAAATCAGAACTCTGGCTTGAAAAATATATCAAAGAGATCCAATTGCTTTCGCGGGAATACCAGGATTTAAATGAACAAGTAGGATCCACGGCCGAAGGATATGAAAGAGGCCAACACACGGACAAGGAAGAAATTGACAAGGCCTATGGAGAATACAAAAACAAACAAGAAAGTCTACGTAAGACACTTGATTGTTTATTGTCACTGATACAAACAACTATGATATTCAGAATATTCCAAAAATAATTGATGAATTGGAAAAATTATTAAATAATCAATTCAATAATGAGGGATCAGGCTGGGCTTTGGCATCTGCGGAAAATATTATAAAAGCCTATGTCAAAATATAAAAGAGCTGCCTGGGATAATTGTTTTTAAAAAGCTTCAGATAAAACGAAATAAGTGTTGAACGCTTTATAACCGATTGCCACGTCAATACGGAAATTGATCTTCTCATTACGATCGAACCTAAGCCTTAAGCCTCCACCTAATGAAGGTTTCAGATAGAGAAAATCAATATTTTTAAACTGGTTAAAAACCAAGCCTGCTCCAGCAAAGAGGGCAAAGCCCAATCTGTTCTTTAAAATAAATCCACTTCTATATTCAGCCTGTGCAGTCATATAATTTTTATCTCTGTATCTTCCCTGATAATAACCTCTCATACGTGTTGTGCCTCCCAACATTGACAACTGATAGAACGGCGGATTACCTGTCATTAGATTGGTATAAAACTGGAACCCGAACGCATCATTCTTGTGCCAGGGAACATATTTTCTTGCATCCAGTACATAAGACCCATAAGTGTAATTACTGAAAGTATATTTGGCGTTTATCCATGTAGCTAATTGAATATAGGTTCCTTTGGTTGGAGAAAAAATGTTGTTTCTCGTATCATATAAAAATGATGGGCCGATACCTGAATTCACGCCACCGATGCTTCCTGTCAGCAGATTCTGGTCCAGTAGACCACCAGGAGTTTTTCTTATAACATTATAATCATCTACTTGTATTCTAAATCCGGCATACAAATGAGGAACTATTTTTTTTAGGATAGTTAAACTACAGGTCGAATATCTGGCGGTATATTCCTCGAAATAACTATGAGGCACCCCATTCCCTATACCATAAAAAAAATATGGGTAATTATATACTGATACTTCTCCATAGAGATAATATTTTTCCTTTTTAAAAAATAATTGAAAAGGAGCCTGCGCAAATATCTGATGGTTCTGAGTTCCACCGAAGAAAGGGTGGATAACGGAAGGCCGGTGAGCACTGTCATCTTTAGCGCGGAAGTAAAAAACTGTGGAAACACCTAATGCCAACCTAGTTTCGGGAGTATAATAAACAAGAGGATTAATGATAAAGCCATGCTTCTTTTCTAAAATGCTGTCGCTGAAAAATTCTTTCCAGAGTCTTCGCACATTCCCCGGCTTGGTTGTGTCTTGCCCGATGCTTTTAAAGCAAGTGAAAAGTATAAAAAAAATAATAAGGAATTTAAAACGCTTCATTCAGGATGAAATAATAACCTACACTTTTATATCCCAGGGCGATATCAAATCTTAAATTCAGTTTCTCTCTTCTATCAAGTCTGAATCTTAAGCCAGCTCCGTAAGAGGGTTTAATATTATTGCTATTAATTTCACTCCTGCTATGGTAAACTATTCCGAGCCCGCCAAAAGCAGCGAATCCTATGCGCCAAAAAAATGGGCTGCGGTATTCTGCCTGCACTAATGCGATATTCTTATCCCTGTACCTTCCTTCGTAATATCCTCTCATTCTTCTTGCCCCACCCATTAGCGCGAGCTGATAAAAAGGCACATTGCCATTAATAAAATTAAAATACCCTTGCAATGCAAGGACATTTTTGCCCAGAAAAGATTTAAACTTTCTTGCATCAAGAGAAAAAAACTGATACTTGTAATTACTTCCTGTAAATTTTGAGTTAAAAACAGAGGCCAATTCAATAAATGAGCCTTTGGTGGATGAAAAAATATTGTCACGGCTATCATATAAAAGCATTGGACCAATACCCGAATTAATTCCGCCATAACGGCCTACTATTCCTGAAGGTGAATTGCGGTCAAGCTGCCCGCCATGCACAACATGTGAAATTGTATATTGATCAAAATTTATTTTTATTCCTGCATATAATCGTTTGACGACTCTTCTGAGCATACTGATGCGCACACGAAAAAATCTGGCATGATAATTTTCATGATAAGTTCTTGGATTATCATTCCCCACTCCATAAAATCGATATGGAAAATTAAAAAAGGATAGATCACCATAACAATAATATTTTTCCTTTTTAAAAAAAAGCAGGAATTGATTCTCATTAAATGACTGATGGTTTTGTGTATGCCCAATGAATGGATGCAAGACTGAAGGTCTTCCGACTGAATCATTTTTATCGGTACGGAAATAAGCGATCAAAGAAGCTCCATACGCAAGACGGGTTTCAGGAGCATAAGAAAAAAGAGGAGTAATGAAAACTCCGTTATACTTCTTTAGCACAATTTTTTGTGGTTTTTCCGTCAATGGCTGGGAAAAACTATAATGACCCAGCAGGAAAAAAAGTACCGTAACAACATGAAGCCAAAAATATTTCATCGTTTCTGATTCTATTAGGTATCTATCAGCTTCATTCACAAATATAATGATTCCATACAGGGATTTCTAAAATGGATCCATTATATAAAAATGATTCCACTCTATTAAATTGGAAACTACTTCATCTTATATTTCTCATAGCCAATCATATAAGTTTTCGGAGGATATTTTTTCACGATCTGCTTAATCGTCTTGCCATTTCCGGCATCCAGCATTTTAACATCCTGATAGCTTTCAAAAGTTTTCACATCTACGATAATTTCACAGGGATTATCTGTCTCTGTCCTCACCATAAATTCATTTTTAACATCCGCGACTGGCCTTATTACTGCATCTTTTGAAGTAACAATAATAATATGCTTTACCTGCTCCATCCCTCCTCCCACAACTACTCTTATTCTATTATCCTCATTCTTTCTCAGGTATGATATTTTGGTGGCAGAATCTCCCTGCATAAGGTATATTTTCACTATCGGAGTAGAGCCTTCTTTTACTTTCTGTGCCCATAGCGTCAGAGGCAACAGAAAAGAGATGAGCGCAATGATTTTAAAATTCATATAGTTACTTTATTTCAGTTTGTTTAACTTAATATTACCTATTTCCAAAATATCATTTCTGGATTTGAACAAAAGAATATTGGCTATACTCTGTCCTGTTTGTACCCGACCGGGAATATCCGTCAGCTTCCAGATATTTCTCCATTGATCATCAAAAAGATAAAGCGAAGAAGCTTTGTTTTCCCTGCCATAAATCGTCAGTACATGCGTATCTCTTAAATGATCATAATCGATTTCATAATCGGTTTCAGAAATGTTCGTCTGAAAAATCTCCGTTCCCGAAGGATGCATAACCATCAATTGATCTCCTGACTGCACAGCAATCATAAATCCAGTTTCCTGCTGATCGGGCAATAACCTATATTTTACATTCCAGGTACTGGAAAAAGATGTCTTCTCGATGACACTGGCCAGAAGATTTATTCTGATAAGATTACCTTCGTTTGTAAGCACATGAAGAAAAGTTTTTTCAGGGCTGCCGCCGGTTTCAATAAACACAGGAGATGAGCATGACTTACCCAGTGAGACAGGAAAGCCTTTGTACATTTCTCCTTGCTTGTTAAGAATTGACAGCTTACCATCTTTCTGCATTGCGATAAAATAATCTTTCCCCTTTATTCTTAGGTGGCGGACAGGAGAAGTAAGTTGCTCATGATTTTTAGGATTCCAATCCGTAAGCCTCTTACCCCGCGTATCAAAAACGTAAACATTCCCTTTCATATCATTTGCAAGAATCCTGAAGTTTCCATTCCCTTCATAATCTGCGAGCGACAATCCAGAAAGGATCACTGTATCCGGAAGAACAAAAGGGAAATGCACCGACATTTTACCGGCAGTGTCATAAGAATAAATTTTATTGCCGGCTGCGAACACAAAATCCCTGATGTGGTCTTTATTAATATCTGCGGAAACGATTTTCCCTGACACAGGAGCCTGAATATTTTCCTCCCAACGAATGCCGTTTTTATTGATCAGGTACAAAATATTTGATGAGTCCTGAACGAGGGCTTCAGTTTTATTAGCTGAAAAAGCTGTATACAGGATTGAAGATATTCCATTCAGCGTCTTAAATTCCGAGATCTGTTCATATTTATAGTTTTCATTTTGCGATTCTTTATCAAGACCATGGCTAAAAACTATATTGGTATAAATTTTATCCTGAAAGATGTTAAACTGAAAAAGAATGGGACTGATCTTTTTCAATACCTCCGGATTGTCCTGCATACCTTGTTTCACCTCTGCAGAGGATGAGTTAATCAGTTGTTTCCATGCCTGAGGTGTATTAATAAACAGCGATACATTTGAAGGTGAAAAATGATTGTCAATAAATGAAGCTATTTCCACCGATTTTCCCCATACATTTTCTGAGTCAATATTCATGATGAGCTCTCTGAGATGCTGTGCGCCATCTGAAAAAACAATATAATTATTGATACGGGTATAATAGCATTCCGAAAATCCGCCGAACAAGTCGCCCAAAAGCATGGATGGCAATTCTGGGATGTTCATTTCCCTGATCAGATGAGCCCCTTGCTTTTCATATAGGAGTGTGTCGTTACGCCCAGCTTTCATAATGGTTACAAACTTATTGAGCTTCAAAAAGAATTTATCCGCGTTGACGGATTCTATGAAAAGCAATTTCCCGTGTTGCTGAAACGCTTTTGATGGTTTTATAAAACATAACGCCGCTTCATTTCCAAATACGGGATAAAGCTCATTGACATCAATGCCCAGCTGCTCATCCATTCTTGTTCTTTTTTCAATAAGGGATGGGTCGTGATTTTGCCAGAATTTAGTCAGGGATTCGTTCAATTTCACAGGATCATCAAATCCATAATAGTAAAGAATGCCTGTGTTGTTCGGAACATAACTTTTTACATTAAACTTTTGCGGTTTCTGCCCTGCAAAAATGCCGAGAAACTGTGAATCCTTTTTTGCATAGGTGAACCCATCAAGAAGGATCTCATTTTTATCCATTTTGTAATCCAATACTGAGTGCTCCGCGAAATAGCCTAGCGGCTTTAGAAAATCATGTACCTGAATATTGCTGAATAAAGACGCGAAGGCGAATATGTTTTTATAGTTAAGATAAATGTAGGTATCGCTATGCGAATACGCGGAATTTTTAACCTCAGGATTATTCTTCAGAAAAGTGCGGGCAGTTTCTTTATTTATAATCCTTATCACATCTTCTACGAGAAAACCGGTATAGCTTCCTATAAGCATATTTCTATACCTGACGGTGCTGAAAGAGATCTTTTGGCCGCGCTTTGTAAGCTCTTTGATAGTAATACCTCCATAAGTTCTTTCATCTTCCTTCCACCCTTTCATATTTGCAAATATTTTGCTGATCATTTCTT
>DATMOV010000084.1:0-5322 GCA_035568055.1 Cytophagaceae bacterium | reverse complement strand
TTTCTGCGGATTTTTTGCTTCGCCAGCTTGTGTAGAAACTGTATCGAAGCCTATGTATGCAAAGAAAATATATGAAGCGCCGGCAAGTATCCCCAGGTATCCGTATGCATCGTGTGAATTACCCGCCGGATCAGTATAGGTGGAAGCAGGTGGAATAAATGGCGTCCAGTTCTCAAGATTGATATGTTGGCCACCGACAATAATTATAAATAATACTACCAAAACTTTTAGGGCCACCATGATATTATTTGTACTGGCAGCTTCTTTAATTCCTTTTACTAAAATTGCCGTAACAGCCCAGATAATCAGGAAAGCCGGAAGGTTAAGGGAAAAATTAAATCCAAATACTACGGGAAAAGACAGGTCTGAGTATTCAGAATTAAGTCCTGCGAGCTTTCCTTTCTGAGTGGCTTCCAGAATTTTTGATATTGCTGTGTGGTAATCATTCATTAGCCATATCGGAAACTTTATGTCAAAGAGATGCAGAAATTTGCCAAGATAACCCGACCAGCCCACGGCAACAGCAGATGATGCCATAGCATATTCCAGAATCAGATCCCAGCCAATGATCCAGGCAAATACTTCTCCCATAGTAGCATAAGAGTATGCGTATGCCGAGCCTTCCACTGGCAGGAAAGAGGCGAATTCCGCATAACACAAAGCTGCAAAGGTGCAGCCAATCCCGGCAACGACAAAGGATAATGCAAGAGCAGGACCCGCATATTCTTTGGCGCCTAAGCCCGTCATGACGAATATTCCGGCTCCAATAATAGCACCAACGCCTATTGAGGTAAGTCCCCATTTGCCAAGCACTCTTTTAAGTCCGCTGGTTTTCATGTCAGCCTCAAACGCTTCGACCGGTTTCTTTTTCCAGATATTATATTTCATATATTAAAGAATAAAATCCGTTGAAAGGAAATTTGATTTATGCTCCCTTACTATTTCGGTGATCATGGTTTTATTTATTTCACTGTCCTTTGCTGCCACCAGTGTTCTGATAGAGAAAGCCCTGAGCGCATCCGATACCGAAAGTGTTCCTTCGGCTGAATCTTTTCTTCCATTGAAAGGAAAAACATCCGGACCTCTCTGACACTGGCTATTGATATTCACTCTGCATACCTGATTCACCAGAAGATCAATCAGACTTGCCATAGCATCAGTGTCTTTTCCAAAGATGCTAACCTGCTGTCCATAGCTGGAATCCACTACATAATTGATAGGCACTTCAATATCATCGAAAGGAACGATCGGAATTAATGGACCAAACTGTTCTTCATAATATACTTTCATTTTATCATTGACAGGATAAAGTACTGCGGGTTCGAAATATGTATTATAAATTTCGCCTCCCCCTTCGTTGATGACTTCTGCGCCATTCTTTTGCGCATCTTCTATCAACTCTTTCAACAAACCCGGTTTTTCAGGCTCGGGCAGTGGCGTGATGCTCACTCCATCTTCCCAGGGCATTCCTCTCTTCAGCTTTGAGATCTCTTCAGTAAACTTGGCAAGGAAGGGTTTGATAATACTGGAATGTACAAACAGGATCTTAAGTGCGGTACAACGTTGTCCGTTAAAGGAGAGCGAACCCAATACACATTCTTTTACTGCCAGGTCTATATCAGCATGTGACAGCACGATGGCTGGATTCTTTGCTTCCAGCCCCAGCACCGATCTTAACCTGTTTGGCTTTGGATGCTCCATCTTCAAAACATTTGCAGATTTACTTGTTCCGATAAATGCGAGCACATCAATTTTTCCTGTTGACATTAAAGGTCCGACAGTCTCTCTGCCTCTTCCATAAACAATATTAACTACTCCTTTTGGAAAACAGTCCCTGAACGCTTCGAGTAAAGGGCGGTGAAGTAGTACCCCGATTTTTGCCGGTTTAAAAATTACTGTATTGCCCATGATCAGCGCAGGGATTAGCGTCGTAAAGGTTTCATTCAGCGGATAATTGAAAGGCCCCATGCAAAGTACGACTCCAAGTGGACCTCTTCTTATTTTTCCTATAATACCCTGTTCGATTTCAAATTTTGAAGAATTTCTATCAAGCTTTTTAAGTGCATTGATAGTTTCAATAATATATTCAACAGTTCGGTCAAATTCCTTTTCAGAATCTTTCAATGGCTTGCCTATCTCCCACATGAGCATTTTTACTACTTCAGCCCTTTGCTCTTTCATCTTGTAAGTGAAATGTTCCACCGCTCTTATTCTTTCCTGTACAGGCAAGGTGGGCCATTCCCCTGTTCCATTTTTATAAGCCTCTTTTGCTGCGTTCAAGGCTTCTGTTGACTCTTTCTCTGTAAGAAGCGGAAAACTGCCGAGTTCCTTTTGGATCAGTCCATGAGCATTTTTGATATAAATGGGGGATAATACTCTTTGTGTTAACCCTTCAAATATTCTGATTTCACCATTGATTAAATATTCCTTTTGATGCACCGATTCCTTAATGCGCAGTTGTTCAGGAATTGCGCTTTCCTCAGGGAAGCTAAAATTGACTTTCATTGTTTCGTTTTTAATTATTTTTATTTTTCTGTAATTACTTTTTCTTTATTGACCTCATCCTTAATCCTTCTCCTCTAGGAGAAGGTGCCATAAATCAACTTCATTGATTCTTATACACTTTTTCCTAATTCCTCTTTTCTTACATCTATCTTCAACTCATCAAGCTGCTCCTGAGAGATCACTGATGGAGAATCGATCATCACATCACGGCCTGCATTGTTTTTAGGAAAGGCAATAAAATCTCTGATTGAATCTGCGCCACCGAAGAGCGCGCTTAATCTGTCAAAGCCCAGTGCGATGCCGCCATGCGGGGGGGCGCCAAATTCAAAGGCGTCCATTAAAAATCCGAATTGCGATTTTGCTTCTTCATCCGTGAATCCAAGTTTATTAAACATGAGCTCCTGTATCTGCCGGTTATGAATTCTGATTGACCCACCGCCAACTTCAACACCATTGATCACAAGGTCATAAGCATTGGCTCTCACGCTTCCGGGGTCTTTATCCAGCAGAGCCATATCCTCGGGTTTCGGAGAAGTAAATGGATGGTGCATAGCAAACCATCTTTTCGCCTCATCATTATATTCCAGGAGAGGGAAATCCAGTACCCAAAGCACAGAGAATTTTTCTTTATCTCTCAGTCCAAGCCTTTTGCCCATTTCAAGACGAAGCTCGGACAAAGCGCTTCTGGTTTGTCTGGCATCGCCGGAAAGCACAAGAATAAGATCTCCCTTTTCTGCATTTAATGCTAATGCCCATTTTTTCAATTCATCTTCATTATAAAATTTATCTACGGAAGATTTAATGGTGCCGTCATTATTAAGCCTTACCCAGATCATTCCTTTAGAGCCGATCTGCGGCCTCTTCACAAATTCAGTCAGCTCATCTAATTCTTTTCTGGTATATTCAGCACAGCCTTTGGCGCAGACACCCACGACGAGCTCGGCGCTGTCAAATACGTTGAAGCCTTTGCCTTTGGCGACATCGTTCATCTCCACGAATTTCATTTCAAAGCGGGTATCGGGCTTGTCATTGCCATAGTATTTCATAGCATCAGCGTAACTCATGCGTGGAAATTCCTTCAGCTCAATTCCTTTTACATTTTTAAAAAGATGACGGGTTAATCCTTCAAAAGTATTCAGAATATCTTCCTGGGTAATAAAAGACATTTCACAATCTATTTGTGTAAACTCAGGCTGGCGGTCAGCACGCAGGTCTTCATCGCGGAAGCATTTCACGATCTGGAAATACCTGTCGAAGCCCGATACCATCAAGAGCTGTTTGAAAGTCTGTGGTGATTGAGGCAGCGCATAAAACTGTCCTTCATTCATTCTGGAAGGAACGACAAAGTCGCGCGCACCTTCGGGGGTAGACTTGATAAGTACAGGGGTTTCTACTTCGATGAAATTTAGTGAGTCAAGATAATTCCTCGTCTCTTTGGCAATTTTATGACGAAGCTCCAGATTTTTTCTGACGATTCCTCTGCGTAAGTCGAGGTATCTGTATTTCATTCTGAGCTCATCACCTCCATCTGTTTCATCTTCGATGATGAATGGAGGAAGCTTGGCCGGGTTTAAAATGTCCAGGGTATGTATTTTAATTTCAACATCACCGGTTGGAATCTTATTATTTTTTGCTAATCTTTCTACTACCTGACCTTTGGCGGATACAACGAATTCCCTTCCGAGACTTCTTGCCGACTCCAGCACTTTTTTATCGGCTTTGCCCTCTTCGAGAATAAGCTGGGTAATTCCATAGCGATCTCTGAGATCCACCCAGATCATTCCACCTTTATCCCTCACTTTAGCTACCCATCCGCAAAGTGTTACCTCTTTGTTTACATCTGAAAGGCGAAGCTCGCCGCATGTATGTGTTCTTAACATAAATCTCTAAAAATTAAGCTCGCAATTTAAATATTTTTTACCCGGAAATTATTATTCCTTTTTTCTTTTTATAGGTATCAGCAAAGATAAGGGCGCTATAACTGTTTTTTTAATATATTTATATTGCCTTATATACGATCCAATGAAGAAAATTTTTCTTGCTGCCTTTATTCTAACATTTTGTGGCTTCTGTGCCTGGAGCCAGGCACCAAAACTTAAATCAAAAAAAATCGCTGAAGGCGTCACAGCATCGCTGCCTGGGAATTTTTATCCAATGTCTAATGATGATATAGCACAAAGGTACCCTTCCACCAAAAAACCTCTATGCATGTATACTGACATGGACAGAGCTGTGGACTTTGGGCTGAATGAAAGCAAATCGAACTGGGCAGGCGGTGACCTGAAGGTTTTACAGCAGGTTTATAAATCGACGATTCTTTCTTTGTATAAAAAAGTGGATTTCATTCAGGAAGGGATTAAAAGCATTAAAAAAAGAGATTATATATATTTTGAATTTACCTGTGAGGCCCAGGGTAATGTTAAGTATACTTATCTTCTTTACACGGTAGTGAATAAGAAAGTGTTCATTTTTAATTTCACCTGCGCACAGCCCGAAATGAAAAAATGGCAGGAAACCGCCAGGGCCATCATGGAGAGCGTGAAGATCAATCCTAAGAAGGTATCCAAAAACATTATTGAACAGGTAAATACTGACAAAAAAGGTGGCGTTCCGAAGCAAGTGCTGGAGGAACAGAAAAAAAATAACCCTAAAAAAAACAAATAATCTTGCTTACGGTTTTCAGTGACGAGCATTATATGAAGGAGGCTTTAAAAGAAGCCTGTAAGGCCTTTGATGAGGATGAGATTCCCATCGGAGCAGTGGTGGTCTGTAATAACAAGATCATCGCCAGGGGATATAATCAGACTGAAAGGCTTC
>DATMOV010000083.1:0-3422 GCA_035568055.1 Cytophagaceae bacterium | reverse complement strand
ATCTAAAAGATTGAATCTGTATTATTTCATCTCTAAAAGAATCAATAAAGCCAGGAAAGGTTCATTTTCTTCTGTGGTAGCGGTTATCGCTACCTGCAGCATCATGCTTGGAATCGCGGTGATGATCATTTCTTTTTCGATCCTTGAAGGATTCAAACATAAGATACAGAATAAGATATTCAGCTTTGGCTCCCACATGCAGGTTACCAAGTACGACTTACATAAATCTTATGAAGAATCTCCGCTCAGCACCAATTCAGAAATTTTCAGGCATCCTGAAAAGGTTCCTGAGATCAGCCATATTCAAGCTTATAGTATGAAGCCGGGTCTGCTTAAAACCAAGGAGGAAGTGATGGGTGTAGTGATGAAAGGGATCGGAAGGGATTTCGACCTTGACAGATTCAAACAAAATATTGTGGAAGGTTCCTTTATTAAATTCAATGATACTACTTATTCCCAGGATATATTGATCAGCAGAAAGATCGCAAATAAGATGCGCCTTAAAACAGGTGATTCACTGCTGATGTTCTTTGTTCAATATCCTCCAAGATTTAAAAAGCTCGCTATTAAAGGGCTTTATGAAACCGGGCTTGAAGAACTCGATGACCAGGTGATCATCGGGGATATCAGGCTTAATCAGAATCTAAACGACTGGGACGATACGCTGGTAGGTGGTTATGAAATATATATTAAAGACTTCGCGAAGCTGGACGAGGTTTCTCAAAAGGTTTTTGAAATCATGGACTACGATATGCAATTGGAAAAGATCAATGATAAGTATTTGCAGATTTTTGACTGGCTAACGCTTCTAAGGATAAATGTAAGAATATTTCTGGTGCTTATACTTTGTGTGGCATGTTTTAATATGATCTCAACGATCTTTATCATGATCATGGAAAGAACGAATATGATTGGGTTGCTGAAGGCTTTAGGAGCAAGGAATGATCAGGTACACGCGATCTTTATTTATAACGGCTTGTCTATAATACTGAAGGGCATGCTTTTTGGAAATATGATTGGATTAGGGTTCTGCGCCCTGCAATATTACTTTAAATTAATTCCCCTTGACCCTGAAAATTATTATATGAGCAGTGTGCCTATTGAGTGGAGCTGGCTTACTATTGTTTTGCTCAACCTGTTAATATTCGTGCTGATCTCTCTGGTATTAGTCATCCCTGTATTTATCATTTCAAGGATCAGCCCGATTAAGGCCATTAAATTTAATTGACAGAGCCTGCCGACATGAGGGCTTCCTGTTGTTTTTTAGGAATATTGTAATGCTCAAAATAACTTTTGATCTTCATATTTAGCACGCCAAATATAGCTTCCTTGAAAATACTGCCCGACATTTTTGATTCTCCTTTAACCCTATCCTTAAAGATCACAGGTACTTCAATAATCTTAAATCCGTATTTCCAGGCAAGGAATTTCATCTCGATCTGAAAGGCGTAGCCCGTAAATTTTATTTTGTCCAGATCAAGTGTTTCCAGGATATTGCGGCTGTAACATTTAAATCCTGCTGTGGTATCGTTTATTGGCATGCCGGTAATAAAGCGAACATAAGAGCTGGCAAAATATGACATTAAAACTCTTCCGATTGGCCAGTTGATCACAGTGACTCCATTTACGTAACGGGAGCCAATGGCAAGATCATAGTTGCGCTCCGCGCAGGCTTTGTAAAGCTTTAATAGATCCTTAGGGCTGTGAGAAAAATCGGCATCCATTTCACATATATACTGATAATCTCTTCGCAACGCGTATTTGAAGCCATGAATATATGCGGTGCCTAGTCCGAGTTTGCCTTGTCTTTGTTCCAGAAATAACCTTTCCGGAAATTCATCAAGAAGTTTTTTTACTATATCCGCAGTGCCATCGGGTGAACCATCATCAATGATAAGTAGGTGGAATGGGAGTGAAAGTGCAAAGATCTTCCGGATAATGCGTTCCACATTTTCCTTCTCGTTGTAGGTAGGAATAATGACGAGGGTCTTTTTCACAGGCTAAATATAATCAATGGCTTTTTCCTAAATCAACATAGCAGACATATTTTTTCCACAGTTTCTTTGGCACTTTTGATACAATCGCTCACAGATACGCCGTGGCTCCAGTTCGAACATACTAATATACCTTCATCTTTGAGAAATGGCAGGGCTTTTCTGGCTTCCTTAATATTTAGATCATATTGAGGAAGCGCTTTTTCACTACTAAAGATATTCTGAAAGATGTGGTCTTCGGTGATCGAGAAATTCTTTCTGAGCTCTTTATTGACCCTGTCCAGAATTTGTTCCTTTCCAACCAGGATATTGTCTTTGTATTGTGCTCCGCCAACAAAAGAAGTGAACAGTACTTTGTCATCCGGGCAACGGCCTGGAAATACAGCGCTGTTCCATATACAGCCCGCGGTGAATTGATTTTCCGCTTTCGGATTCAATCCCCCGAATCCATCCAGGGGGTGCCCTACATATCTTTTTTCATAACCTGAATGAACCAGCACCATAGGCACATACCTGATTTTTGAAAAAGCCAGGCTGTATTCAGGATAAATATTTTTCAGGATATTTGCTGCTGCAAAGGAAGGGGTGGTGATAATGATTTTTGAAGCGGGGATCGTTAAATGATTTCCCGAGGCGCTGACAATCACATCAAATTCATATCCTGATTTCTTAATATCCACCACCTTTACATTATATTTAATGTTTTTTAAATGCCATGCCAGTTTATTGCCCAGGCTTTGCATGCCATTCACGAAGTTCAAAGTCTTTTTTCTGCCTGAATTGTTTTTTATAAGGCCTTTCAGCACTGAGCCGTCCTTACTTTCATATCCGGCAACGGATGGAAAGGTTTCTTTCAATAAAAGATCAGAAGGGTCTCCCGCATAGATCCCTGATACAAATGGATTAACAGCATAATCCAGCACTTCTTTTCCAAACCTTCTTTCAAAAAAGTCAGCGATGGTTTCGTCTTCTGCGCCTCTTGAAGAATTAAAAGGTTCTTTCATGATCTTCATTTTGGTTTCCCAATTGAAGAAAGGGCTGCTTAGCAGGGTTAGGGGATTGTTGGGCAGCTTGCGATATTTTCCGTTCTTGTAAATATATCTGCTTTTGCTAACAGCATTTGCTTCCACAATTTCAGGTTGCAGTCCGATTTCGTTTATGAATTTGAAAATAGCTTCATCTGCAAGTAAGGAATTGGCACCGCACTCAAGAATAAAGCGATCCTGGAATTCTGTCCTGATATATCCGCCTGGCCTGGCAGATAATTCCAGCAATACATATTCCATACCTTGCTTCTGAGCGTAATATGCTGCAGTAAGCCCTGAAATTCCTGCACCTATAATGACTAGCATGAGTTTAATGATGGTTATGATTTATAAAAATAAGCATTAATAATCTAGAAATTAAATCTTATTAACCCGTAAATTT
>DATMOV010000082.1:0-4607 GCA_035568055.1 Cytophagaceae bacterium | reverse complement strand
CACTTCAACGATAGATGACTGAAAAACGAATAAAGAAGCTGGTTAATTTCTGACAATGACAATCCAATATCGCTTTGCTTAAGGATTTTTAAGGCTCTGGAAATTCTTAGTAAAGTACTTAGCTTGATAAAAATATCAAATTGCATCGAATACATAAATTTAAAATTCATAACCATCAAATAAATAAAAGTATTATGACAAAATGGACCATTGATCCTGCCCACAGTGAAGTAGGATTTAGAATACAGCATTTAATGATCAGCAATGTAAAAGGCCGTTTCAAAAAAATTGCCGGGGAAGTAGAATCTACCACTGATGATTTCAAATCATCCAAGATTTCATTTACTGCCGATATTGCCTCATTGGATACAGGAAGTGAGCAAAGAGATAAACATTTAAATACGGCTGAATTTTTCAATGCGGAAAAATACTCTGAGTTAAAATTTACAGGAAAAACATATGATGGCAGACAGCTTGAAGGAGATCTTACTATAGCCGGAATCACGAAGCCGGTAACATTACATGCGGAATTCGGAGGAATAGCAAAAGACCCTTATGGTAATACCAAAGCCGGTTTCAGCATCACTGGTATGATTCATAGAAAAGACTGGGGCCTTACATGGAATGCGGCGCTGGAATCAGGAGGCGTTATGGTGAGCGATGAGGTATTTATTTCCGCGGATATACAATTATTGAAAAAGGTATAACAGGGCGAGAGATCAATAATAATTCATGAACATGAATACTTCGAGACTTTAAAAAAAAGTACTTGTCTATGAAATATTTGTCGTTATTATCATTCTGTTCACGAGGTTTACAGTTGTATATAAACCCCGGAGAATACTGCCATAGAGGCAAAGAGCCTCAACAGTTTGAATTCCCAAATCATGGTTTCTTTGCTGTACGTAGAAATACTATTTCTTAAAAATATCTATTTCTATTTCGAGCATATCCGCTGATTCACTGGAATCGCCCATTTCAACAGTATATGAGCTATCTTTTGAAGTCCACATTTCATCATTTTTGTCATTAACGATGAATGTACCAAAACACTCATTGAAATATTTCTGCAAATCATCAATCAGCTCAGCCTCATCTTTCTTGCTAATATGAACGGGGAATTCTATCCCAAACCCTTTAACGTTTTTCTTTTCATCAAGGTAATAAAGGATTTCAACTTCTTCTTTATCATTTACTGTCAGTTTATAAACCGCAAAATCTTTCCCATCGGCTACATATTGAGCATCTTCTGTTTTCTTAACCACATCTAATGGGGTACCAAAATCATATCCTCTGAATATACCCTTTTCAGTTTTAAATATTTTTTGAACTGACTTGCTATGCTTAGTCAATATTCCTGGCTCATCCTGTATTGTTGTAGTCTTTTCAGGCTCAGTTTTATTAGTTTGAGTATTTGTTTGAACTGGCTCAACCTTGGTTTTCGAAGTATTTGGCTTTGTCGTGGTTGTTTTAGGCTTAGTCTGACAAAGAGCATTGTAAGATATTCCTAAGCCCCAAATTAAAGCAAAAGCTTTAAAAATAGAGTTTTTCATGGTTAAGGAAAAGTTTAAGGTTAGTAAAGAATATAATATTAACTAAAAAATCTTACTTCCAAAAATGAAGGCAAAAACAATTAAACCCGGACATTAATTATATCATAGATGGAGGAATTGTGTATGAAAAAGATATTTGCGGCAATAGGTTGGGTTTCAATATTGTTCTTGTGCGCTTGCAGCCAACAGGAAACAGCATATTCAGATTTTGACCGGAGCGTTAACTTTGCCGCATATAAAACCTTCGGCTGGCTGCCATCAGATTCCAGCAGCAGCAATGATCCGGTATACAATAATCAAATTGTTGAAAAAAATATTAAATCGGAGATAGAGAGGGAACTTAAAAAAAGAGGTTACACCCTGGATACCGTCAATCCTGATTTGCGGGTAAAATTTAATCTGATTGTAGAAGACAAACTGGGAGTGATCAGCAATCCGGTTTACAGCAATCCTAATCCTAACAACCAGCTTAATCCCATTCAACCTTATAATCCTTTTACATCAAACTATGGAGCCTACAATAGCACTAATTATAATCCTTATTACAACATGCAGAGCTCGCCCTACAATACAAATTATTACGCCAACAATTATCCATATAACGGTGGAAACGGTTATCCTGTAGGGACGATTAGCGGATATTCATATGGCTATGGGCTTCCGGTAAATTATTCCCAGGGACCATACATCATAGGAAACACACAGCAAACATATCAATATAAACAAGGCACCATTATCGTGGATCTGGTTGAAAGGACTAATAGAAGCCTCATATGGAGAGGATGGAGTAGCAGCGATATTACCAATCCTTCCTCTTTCGAAAATCATCTTGATGATGAAGTAAAAGCCATTTTCAGAGAATACCCCGTAAAATAATTTTTACTCCGATAAACAATTATATAACTGGCTTGTTATAGGCTACAGAAACTAACGAACATTAACTTTTTCAAACCTTACTTTTATGAAAAAAATATTATTAGGTAGTGCGCTTGCCGGTGTATTTTTTATGGCATCATGCGATAATAAAAAAAATGACAGCGTTAAAGATGCTGAAAACATCAACGAGCAAAAGATGAAAGACAGCATAGTTACCATGGATAAAGACGATGAGAAATTCATGGTCAAAGCTGCTAATGGTGGTATGATGGAAGTTCAATTGGGGAAATGGGCTCACGAACATGCCATATCCAAAGAAGTGCAAATGTTCGGACATCACATGATGGAAGACCATCAGAAAGGTAATGACCAGCTAAAGGAACTTGCTATGAAAAAGAAAATTACTTTGCCAGACTCGGTTGACAATGACACTAAAGAAGAAATTAAAAAACTTGCTGCTAAAAAAGGAAAGGATTTTGATAAAGATTATGCAAGCATGATGGTCTCTGACCACAAAGAAGATATTAAATTGTTCGAAGATGCTTCCAATAACGCAAAGGATCCTGATTTAAAAGAGTGGGCTTCCTCTACACTTCCAACTCTAAGAATGCATCTTGACATGGCTCAAAAAATGGATAGCGCTATGAAGGCCATGAATAAAAAGAAGAAAAAATAATTAAAGTTTTTCAACTCATTTTTTTAACTCTTAGTAAATAGGTTTTATGGTTTAATGAAGAGACTCCGTATGAAGCGGAGTCTCTATTTTTTTAAATTCTTTAACGCTTTATCCAGGTCGATTCCTTTGCCGAGTATAGCCTTAAAAGTATCACCTGTTTTTTCAAGCCTTCCGAAAATTGTTTTGATATTAAATTCAGCCGGATCCAGACCTTCTTTCACCTCATCCCACTTTAATGGTGTTGAAACCTTCGCGCTGGGCTTAGGCCGCAGGCAATATGGGGCTGCTAGGGTTTGCCCCGCTCTATTTTGAAGAAAGTCAATGTAAACTTTATTCTTTCTTTTAGCCGGCACTCTTTCCAGGCTGGTGATATCTGGCACCAGATCATGCGTAAAACCCGCGATCAGATGAGCAAAATTTTTCGCCTGGTCATAGTCATACTTCGCATTCATGGGAATATAAACATGTAAACCTCTTGAACCAGAAGTCTTGCAATAACCTTCGATCCCGACCCTGTCCAACACCTCTTTCACTGCCTGCGCCACTCTGATAACCTCATTAAAAGATACATCCTGCGGGTCAAGGTCTATCACTATATAATCAGGCTTATTAAGATTATTGAGTCTTGAATTCCATGGATTGATTTCAATACAGCCCAGGTTTGCCATATAGATCAATGATGCTTTATCCTGACAGAACATATAATTAATATATGCTTCATTGGACTCCGACCAGATCTTCTTTTGAAAAATCCATTCGGGCGTTGTGGCTGGCATATCTTTCTGAAAAAAACTAAAGCCATTGACACCTTCCGGTGATCTTCTCAAAGACTCCGGCCGGTCTTTCAGGTATGGAAGAATATAATCAGATATCTTTTCATAATACCTGATCATATCTCCCTTCGTATACCCTTCTTCAGGCCAGTAAATCTTATCAAGATTGGTAAGCTTTAAAAGATGGCTATCAATCCTGATGAGAACTTCTTTGCTGTCTTCTTCAGGCAAGCTGCCGCTATTGACTATTGGCTCTTCACTTTTCGTTTTAAGCTTTTCTACAGGTGCCCTTTTTTGCTTTATACTTTTAGCTTTAAGCTTTAAGCCTCCAGCTTTAACCTTTAAACTTCTTTTTACTCTTTCTCTGCCTTTAGGTCCATCATTGCTTTTTGAACTCTTGGACTTAATGTTACTTTCTGATATTTTATTCTCGGCCTTTTCATGATTTCCTTTATTTAATTTCCTTTTCCCACTTCCCTGATTTTGCTTTTCACTTTCAGCTTTAAGCCGTAAGCTCCCTAACTCTACTTCACGTTTAACTTCCTTTGGATCTTTATCAATTCTTAAATCAATAAAAATTGGTATTCTCATCATTCCATCGCTGGTCCATTCCTGAAACTTCACTTCACATACCAATTGGGGCTTTACCCATGTCACCGGAGTATTTGTTTTCGGTTCCTTATTAAAAGGACATTTCCCGACGATCAATTGTTTAAGTTTCTGGTAAAT
>DATMOV010000081.1:0-8239 GCA_035568055.1 Cytophagaceae bacterium | reverse complement strand
TATCCTCCAGTTTAAACTTAATAGTGTTTTTATATAATTTATAATATTTATTATCCAGCTCAGTGGCCAGATCGGGCAGATAAACAACTTCGGGACAGGCACTGCTTTTAGTAATGATATAAGCGGCATAATAAGCGGAGTCAGAATAGTAAACCTGGTCTCTCCACTGAAACCGGATGAGTTCAACGGCTGCTTCACCTTCTTTTAACTGATCTCTGACGGCTTTCCAATCAGTGGGCGTTATTTTTAAATACTTTTTAAAGTCTTTCGCCTTCGTAGCTAATTCGTTTTCCAGATGATTGACTTCTTCCTGCATTTTTTTTAATTGTTCTTTATCCACTGAGTTTTTAATGTCTGTTGATTCATTTTCTGCCCTACGATAGTATCTGATTAATTCCTGTTTTTTTGTTATCCAGTCTTCGTATAATTTTATTATAGTGGAATCATTTGATTTAAGAAATGCTTGTTTTCTCTTTTGGGTACCTTTGAGAGAAAGGGATTTGGTAAATAATAAATTATTATAAGCCTGAGAAGAAAGCTGAGGAAACAGCTTAGGCTGTTTTTCTTTGGCTATTTTTACAAAACTGTGATAATTTTCATACCCGTCTTTTAATTTGGAATTGTAATACGTTACAAATGCTTTCTCCCCGAAAGAAAAAATCACATCGTTGATCCAGTCTGCATTCAATTTGAATAACTGGTCATAGGTTTCTTTGGATTGATCAAACTGCCGATCGCGCATATTAAAATAAGCGTAAGATGAAAATGGCAACGTAGAAGCACGAAAATCTTTGGTATTGATAATCTGGTCAAGTATTCCTTTAAACGCCTCATGATATTGGCCGGCACCTAAAAAGCCAAGCTGGTCAGCTTTCATAAAGTTGATGGAGAGATCGGCATACTGACTATAGCTGTTAAAATGTTCTTCTGTTTCTTTTATATAAAAGGCAGCAGGTTTAGTCATTAATTTTTTCTTTCCTGTCTTGATCAGATAAACAGGCAGCATGGACAAAGGATAGTGCTTATTATTCGGGAATTGTTTGTTGTTGCAATCGATCCAGACGTATTGGGTAGAATCGCTTCTTTTCCAGCATAATTCTGCCTCCCTGTATTCTTTCAGCATTTCTTTTGCATACGCTACAAGCGTGAACCGGCCCATGGAGTATGGGTCACAACCACTATAATTAGCTGGTAATGTTTTGGCGAAATGATCGTATTGTTCATTAGCGGCCTGAACGTAATTGAAGTAATCGCCTACGGAAAGATAATACACTACTTTACTGGTAAGAGCTTCAGATTTATAAGAAATTTTATACATATCAATTGCCTGTTCGGAAAGTTTTTCCATTTTCTTTATATATTCTTCCGCCATTAGGTATTCTCCTGAACGGGACAAAAAATTAGTATAGTAAGAATAGGAGTAAAAGTCAGTTTTATCATTTCCTCTTAAAGACAACGCCCGTTCATAATTTTCTTTTGCCTTTTGAAAATCACCATTTCTTTCGAATGCGTAAGCCACATAATTATAATTGTTATAAGTTTGCAAAGATGGGTTCTTAGACAAAAATAAAAATGCTTTGGAGGCATTCGCAGGATCTGTGGTGGAGAATAAAGCCGGAAAATATATATTATTCCATTGGCTGCCCGCATCATTTCCAGCAGTAGAATTATTTACTGCTCCATTTGTCATCGCAGCCAGAAGCTTATCTGACTTTTCTTTGCAGACTTTGGCGAGAGCTTTATCAGGAGCCTGGTTTTCGAAGATTTGCGTGAGCATAAAGTAATTGGAATAGGTCTGTAGCTCTTTATTTTCTTCCAGCATTTTATACATCCCTTTAGCAATCTCCAACGCCTTCTTCTGGTCGCCGGCATTCATATATACTTCCGATAGCCTGGACATATATTCTTCCTGGGTTTGAGCATTGGCTTTGCCTATCAGTAAGATGAAAAAAAGGGAAATGAGAAGTGATTTTTTTAAATGAAGTTTAGCCATTGTTTTATCAGGGTATATTGTTGAATAATTTCGTTTTTTATTTTTCAAAGCTGAAGAGCAAAAATAACACTAACTTTAATAGTTATAGGTGGTTGGCTGAAAAAACACATCGCTAAGTCGTATATCGAAAGAAATATGTCGGGCCAACTTCAGCGAAACTGTAAATGAAAAAGGATATTCTATATAATGGCTTAACTGAGAAAAGATCTGAGATGATGATTTTTTTAGGGGTATTATCCATAGCCTGTGGATGTATTGGATTAGCTGCTTCATATATTTCAATAATTTTCCTGATAATGGGTCTCGGAATAGTTTCTTATTTTAAAGGTGTAGTAATTAATACGGAAACAAACACCATACAATACTACTATTCCATTTTTGGTTTTAAAGAAAAAACCACAGAACCACTTCGGGGTGGATATAACAATATTTTATGTAGAGAACATATCGAGACAACAATAACTCAAAATAGAAGGTGGAGTCCAGGCGTTAGTAAGAAAACTGTATTTATAGTTTTATTGATAAATGAATCTTCTCGATTCAACAAACGTCTCTACAAATCTGACAGTAAAAAATCCGCAGAGGAAAAAGGTATCGAATTATCTAAAATATTGGGACTTGAATTAAAAATAAAGAATATATAGCAGAACCAGGTTACTCTATCAAAAAAAACCTTCGCGCAAAATCAGAACCATCTCGCTATTGCGAGGAGAAAAGTAAAATATAAAAGTGCGAGGTTTTTACACCTCACACTAAACACAACAAGTCCGGTATTAACCTCCTGTTGCAAATCCTTCAAATACTGTCATACCGCCGTCAATAAAGATGCTGGCTCCAGTAATATAATCTGAATCGTCGGAAGCGAGGAATACGGCCAGCTTTCCTATATCAGAAGGTATACCAATTCTGTTATAAGGTATAAGGGTCATTAAACTGGCAAGGGCTTGCGGAGTTGACCAGGCATCAGTATTAATGGGAGTCTGAATAGCTCCCGGGCAAATGCTGTTAACCCTGATTTTATCAGCACCATATTCCTGGGCCAGACTTTGCATGAACATCCTGATGGCACCTTTGGAAGCCGCGTAGTTCACATGACCTGCCCAGGGAATAATTTCATGTACAGAGCTCATACATATAATTTTTCCTGCCGCCATGGACCTTGAAGGTGTAACTCCTCTCTTCAGAAATTCTCTGATGGCTTCCCTGGCACATAAGAATTGCCCGGTAAGGTTTACATTCATTACCTGATTCCACTGGTCAATCGTCATATCTTTAAATTTAGCATCTCTTTGTATGCCCGCATTATTGACAAGTATATCAATGGTGCCGAATTCAACGATCGCTTTTTGGAACATCGCCTGTACCTGAGCTTCGTTAGACACATCCGCATGCAAGGCGATGGCCTGGCCACCTGCCGCTTTTATTTTGTCTACTACTGCCTGGGCAGTTTCAGGCTTTACAGTATAATTCACCACCACCTGGGCTCCCGCTTCACCAAGAGCAAGGGCTACTCCTTCTCCTATTCCGGAATTAGCACCGGTAACAAGTGCAACCTGGTTATTTAGTTTCTTTTCTGACATATTATGTTGAGTTTTATAATTTCTTCTCTGTGCTTTATTACACAGAAACTACAATAAACAAATATTCTCTTATTATTACAATATCTCCCCAACCCGCTCAGTTATGTCAGGCCTCTGAAGAAATACTTTGAATAATCCGACAAATAATAATTCAGGCATTTTTTTAATCAGTGATCATTCCGGCTTTCCCGAGTTCTTCCAATAACCTGGGGGCATCAGTCTGTATTTGTTTTCTTATTTCGGAAAGTGCATTATTTAAAGCATCTACCCTGGCTTTTCTGATAGAATCAGATTGTCCATAACCATAGTAAAGCGCCATAAGAGATTTGCCCGTACCAACAGCTCTATATTTTCCTATCAATTCCTTCTTAGAATTTAAAATTTCTACGGTAGCCTGAAGTTCAAATTTTGGCCGTCCCATTGGCATACCCAAAAGATTTGGAATCAATAAGGTAATGCCGCTTGCCACTGAATATCCAAGGCCTAAGCCGAATTTAGAATAATATGTTCTTAATACGATATACCCAAATTTCTGGCCATAAGGGTTGCATAAATTATTATCCACCTCCTGATCAAATATTTCAAATTGATCTGAGCTTCCATATAGAAAAGGTGTGATTAACATACCCGATTGATTATCCATTGAACTTTTAAGCGCAGGTAACTTTGGCTCAATAGGACTCTTAAGATTTAAAGACTGAGCCAAATTGTAGGTCCTGCAATTCTGAAAAAGAATCATTACGAAAATAAAACAGAATAAAGAGTAGAAACTGATCTTTGAGTTTGCCATAATTTTTTTTTAAAACATACAAAATATATACATACGCGCACCTGGCCGTGTGTCCCCATTTGCCAACCAAATCGTTCATCATTAATACTAGTAAAGATAATAATTCTACGAGATACTGACCTCCTCCTGCCTCCCTATCCCTCCTTAATTGATTTCAATACATTTTTCTAATATTTTTGGAGAGAGATTTACTGATCCAATCCTGCAAATTCCTTAATCCTATAAATTTTGATTCAGCCAATTTCCTCAGAAAAAATATCTACTTTTAATGAACTAATTAACTAATTAAACCATGCTCGATAAATTCGGAATAGCGAAACGCATAGCCCGGGAAGTGAAGGACGGTTTTTATGTAAACCTTGGAATAGGAATTCCAACGCTGGTAGCCAATTATATTCCAGGAGATATTAATGTAGTACTCCAATCAGAAAATGGCTTGCTGGGCATAGGACCATTCCCCCATGAAGAGGAGATTGACCCTGACCTGATCAACGCAGGTAAGCAGACTATCACGATGTTGAAAGGGTCAGCTATTTTCAGTTCAGCGGAAAGCTTTGCTATGATACGCAGCGGTAAAATTCACCTGACAATATTGGGAGCTATGGAAGTATCGGAGAATGGCGATATCGCCAACTGGAAAATTCCGGGTAAGATGGTGAAGGGCATGGGTGGCGCGATGGACCTGGTTGCCTCAGCCAAAAATATCATCGTAGCCATGCAGCATAAAAGTAAAGAAGGCCAATCAAAGCTTTTAAAAAAATGTTCACTGCCAATAACAGGAATTCATTGCGTCAAAAAAATCGTCACTGACCTTGCGGTATTGGATGTATTGCCGGAAGGAGGCTTCAAGTTGTTGGAACGAGCGCCAGGTGTGAGTGTGGAAGAGATTATAAATTCTACGGAGGGGAAGTTGATTGTAGAAGGGGAGATTCCGGAGATGGTTATTTAGTGCTGAGTGAGGCCAGGAAAGCATTCTAAAAAAATCATGTAAACTATCAGCTATGTCATGTTGAGCATATTCGCTCAGCTGAGTATAAACTCCGTCAAAGCATTCTTGAAAATTAGTATCAGATTCACTTATCATACAACCACTAAAATCTAATAAGTCAGCTCAATATAAACCGGCAAATGATCGCTGTAGTCTCCAAGGTATTTACTTCCCTGATAAGTTCTGAAAGGCCCATTGGTTTTTATATTTTTATAGTGCAGCCAGTCGGCATCTAAAATTTTTTTTGAGTAATCTTTATAATGCAATGAAGCCTGTTCCAGCAATCCGCCAGAGATCATAATCTGATCAAACATATCCCAGGTTTTCTGAAATTTAACACTTCCTTTTCCCGCTTTTTCCAAAGAAATAAAAGAATTATAAATCTGTCCCTTCTTCAATGGAAGCTGATCAGTAGTATTCAGATATTTTGATATACTTATATTATGTGGCTCATCATTAAAATCACCCATAAAAATAATTTTTGCTTTGGCAGAGCAAAATTGCAAGGAGTCAACAATTTTTCGTCCGAGCCTGGCCAGGATAATCCTCTTTGCCTCACTTTCTTTTTCTCCGCCGCGACGGGAGGTCCAGTGATTAATAATAATATGGATCGTATCCGCATTGATCTTCCCTGATACCAAGAGCAGATCGCGCGTGTTCCACTCAATATTTTTCAAACTTTTAACCGAATAAGGCCGACTTGCGAAAGGTTTAAAGACAGACGCTTTATATATCAATGCGACATCCACCCCTCTCCTGTCCATGGAATTATATTGAATAACTTTGTAATCCTCGTGCAACAAAGCCTTCTGTCTGATCAGATCATGAGCACTTCTTTATTTTCTACTTCACAAAGTCCGAGTAAATCAGGACCTGTTCCATTTCCCAGTTCTTTAATTGCTTTAGCAAGATTCTTAATCTTAACATAATACCTGGTGGAATTCCAATGGTATTTCCCATTTGAAAGATAATCTTCATCCATCTTTAAAGGATCGTTGATGGTATCAAATAAATTCTCAACATTATAAAATGCGATCGTATATTCAGTCTTCTTTTTAAACGATCCGGAAACAATGGTCGCCAAAATGAAAAAAAACAGAATATTTTTGATTAAAAGTCGCAAAAGGGAATGAAGAGAAAGAATAAAATTTTAAATTTGATTTGAATATAAGCAATTATGAAAAAATCTGAGATTAATTTTTCCATTGAACTGGATGCCAATAATATTCCGGAGAAAATTTTCTGGGAGGCTACTGATAATCCTAACGGAAGAAAAGAAGAAACCAAAGCAATTGCTCTTGCAATATGGGATCAGGAACAGCATGCCAGCCTGCGTATGGATCTTTGGGCAAAAGACATGCCCGTTGATGATATGAAATTATTTTATCTGGAAACCATTGGTGGCATGGCTGATAGCCTCCTCACTTCCACCGGCGATGAAGTTATGGCTAATGGTATGAAAGAGCTTGTCAAGAAATTACTCAAACATTTGGAAGAAAACCAAAAGGGGAAATAGTTATTAAAGTCTTTCAGTTACGCCCACTAAATTTATTAAACAACAAATTTATTAAACAACAAAAAGAGTCCGCCTGGGGCGGACTCTTTTTGTTTAAACTCCCACTTTATTATTATTCTTTAATCTTTACTTTCAGATCACCGCTTTTAATCTTTGTTTCATGGCCGTTAGATTTGATTTTTTCGTTATGGCCATCTTTGATCTTTATTTCATTATTATTCTCTTTCACCTTATACTTACCGTCTTTTAACTTGATTTCCTGATCAGTGATTTTATATTTAACACCCTTTTCAGGCTTGATCTTTATTTCGTTATCGGTAAACTTCGCTTTAGAATCTTCATTGATGAAGTAATTCTCTTCTGCCGGCTGCGATGATCTATTGTTAAACTTATCAACATTTGATCCATATTCACTTGATTCAGAACCCTTGGCAGAAGCTGTAGTATCATAGAAATTATCACTGTTTGGCGCTGGCTTCAGTGTTTGTCCCGATGAAAACGTATTCTCATTACAGTTATTTGTTCCGGAAGGCTTCGTCTTAGTTGTCACTGCTGGCTTTTTAGATTTAGATGTGGCCATGCTCTTCGAACTGCTCTTTTTCCTGGTTACCGCAGCAGGCTTTGTACCTATCGCCTGAGCTTTTTTCTTTGAACTAAGAATAGATCCACTTGTTACTGATGGCTTAGCCACTTTATTTCCAGATCCCGAATTCACCGAAACCTTTGCACTTCTTTTTACTCCGGATTTTTTGACGGTCTTCTTCTTCGAGGCTACCTGAGGGCATTTATTTCCATAATTCGCACTGCCATATACATATACTTTTTCAGTCTGAATTGGATATGTCTTAATTTCATAAGCGCCGGGATTTGGATTTTCATTTCCGGATGGTATCGCATCATCCTTTGGAATATTATGATAATCCGGCAATGCAGCCGATGGCATGACAATAATGTTCATACTATTACTAGAAGCATCGCTAAACTCCTCTTTATTTTTATTTGCATTCGGATTACTGTTCGCCGAAAGGTCTTCAGATGCTACATTTGCTTTACCTTTGATCTTAAGTTCGTGCTTATTCTCCTTCACGGTTAATCCTTCAGACTTGAATTTAAATTTGTCCATTCCCAGCCAGGTTTTATTGCTCTTATTATTGGTATAAAAAGCAAATTGCTGTGGGGTCAATACACTCTTCAATTCCTGATCCCTGACAAAAGCGACTTTGTCAACATATAAATTAAAGCCTGTTAAGTCATCGCCACATTCAGCTTTGGCTCTTTCTATTTCTTTGGCGTGATTTAAATTAATGGTTTGGATTTTTGAGGCCTGATCATAATTCAATCCCAGCGCTGCGATCATTTGTTTTGTCTGATA
>DATMOV010000080.1:0-4393 GCA_035568055.1 Cytophagaceae bacterium | reverse complement strand
GGATTATTGATCCAGTCACGGATCGCTTCATTGGTTGCATCTTTCAAAGTCTTGCTGCCACAGGTAGCGGGAACAACTTTGGCACCCAGCATCTTCATTCTTTCGACATTGGGCTTTTGCCTCTCCATATCCACTTCGCCCATATACACGATGCACTCGAAACCCATCAGAGCGCAGACCGTAGCAGTAGCCACGCCGTGCTGACCTGCACCGGTTTCGGCAATGATGCGTTTCTTGCCCAGTCTTTTTGCAAGCAATATTTGTCCGAGAGTATTGTTAATCTTGTGAGCGCCCGTGTGACAAAGATCTTCTCTCTTCAGATAAATATGGGTATTGAATTTTTCTGAAAGCCTTTTTGCAAAATAAAGAGGAGTTGGCCTTCCTACGTAATTTTCCAGCAAATCATGAAACTCTGCCAGAAAAGATTCTTCGTGCATGATCTCCAGATATTTTTTCTGCAGCTCTTCTACATTAGGATAAAGCATTTCGGGAATAAATGCACCTCCGAAATTTCCATAATAGCCCTTCGCGTTTACCTGATATTTCATAGTCATTTTACTTTAGCCTGTTCATAAATTCTTTTATAAGAATAATGTCCTTGAGGCCCGGCCTCTTCTCAAACCTGCTATTGATGTCAATTGCGTGAATGTTGATCTCTTTCAATTTTTTGATTTGCGCAGCATCTTCCAGTGAAATTCCACCACTGAGAAATATTGGAATTTCATTATCGTACTTTTTTAACAAGTCCCAGTTAAATTTTTTTCCGCTGCCGCCATAGCTCGCGGTTTGAGTGTCGAACAAGAAATAATCACAGGACTTTTTATACCGCTTCAACATATTGAAATCAATATTTTCTTCTATGCTGAATGCTTTAATAACAGGAATGAAATTTTTCATTTCTAAACAAAATTCCGGACTTTCATCTCCATGCAGCTGAACAAAATCAAAATTGTATTTGTCATGCAATTCAAGGATGTCTTCAATAACCTCATTGACGAAAACTCCTACTTTTTTAATAGAAGAAGGAAGATTACCTATGACTTCTTCATCGAGATAGCCAACGAACCTTTTCGATTCCTCATAAAATATAAAGCCCATATAATCTGGCTTAAGCGCCGCTACCGCTTTTATATTATCAGCATATTTCATCCCGCAAACTTTCAACTTGTACTTCATAACTTTTTAACTTTTGCTCTGCGCTTTAAACTTTTAATTTTAAACTTTCTTCCTTTATTTCAGCCACCAATTTTTCCATTGTCTTGCCAGGGTCTTCTGTTTTCATAAACGTTTCCCCGATCAGGAATCCTTTATATCCCTTGCCCTTCAGCTTTACAATTATTTCTGCCGACTTCAATGAGCTTTCTGATATTTTCACATATTTGTCAGGGATCAGGTCGGCAAGCTGGAGAGAATTTTCAATGCTTTCAGAAAAGTCCTTCAGGTTTCTGTTATTAACTCCGACAACATCAATGCTATCATGCAGGTTTTTAAGCAACTCCTCCTTATTATGCACCTCCATCAAAACTTCGAGTCCAAGAAATTTAGCAAAATCCGCCAGAACTCTAAGCTTTTCCGGTTCCAGGCAAGCAGCAATCAAAAGAATCGCATCCGCACCGATTGATTTAGCTTCCACGATCTGGTATTCATCGATGATAAAATCTTTTCTCAATATAGGACAAGTCAAAACGTCGCGAGCTTCAATAAGATCCTTGTTTGATCCTCCAAAAAAATCATGATCCGTTAAAACAGAAACCGCTGAAGCACCGGCATTTTCATAAGCCTTAGTAACAAGCGCCGGCAATACTTTATCATTGATAATCCCTCTTGATGGCGATTTTTTCTTAAACTCAGCAATAATTCCTGACTTTAAAGGATCCGTAATAAATTTCTTGAAAGAATATGGCTGCCTGTTGAAGAACATACTTCTTTCCAAATCAGCGATAGGGCAATTCTCCTTACGCTGCTCAACTTCTATCTTCTTACAATCAATTATTTTATCGAGTATGTTCATATTATCTTTTATCTGAACTAAGGGATTTAATACGATTTTATTCCTAGATCCGAAACACCTGGTATATTAAATTACATTCTCTGTAACTACTTTTTTAATCCTGTTCATCATTAAATCCTTTAATCCTAGTTCAGACATTTTAATCCTGGTTCAGACATTCTGAATTAATTTCTTAAACGTTGCTAATGCCTTTTTCGACTCCAATGACTCCTTTGCAAGCGCCATCGCGTCCGCAATGCTTAATTCAGGCCTTGCGCAATATATGCCCATTCCTGCATTTGCAAGCACCGCCTGTTTCTGAGCGGAAGTGGCCTGGTCATTCAGCACGTTAGAGAATATCTTCGCTGAATCTTCTATAGTATGTCCGCCCGAAAGTTGCTCTTGTTTCAAATAATCAAATCCTATATCCGAAGGTTCTACAATCTCATCGCGGTTGTTTGAAATCATTTTAAAAGCGCTGGTCAGAGAGATCTCATCATAGCCATCCAATGAATGTAAGATCACAAAATGTTTATCCGACTGCTGGTATAAATATCCATATAACCTTGCAAGCTCCAGGCTGAAAACACCCACCAGCTGGTTTTTTGGAAATGCAGGGTTAACCATCGGGCCAAGCATGTTAAAAAAAGTTTTTACCCCCAGCTCTTTCCTCACCGGACCAACATTTTTCATAGCCGGATGAAAAAGCGGAGCATGCATCACACAGATTCCTGCTTCTTCAATCTGTTTTTTCAATATGGATTGATCGCTGGTAAACTTATAGCCAAAATGTTCCATGATGTTGGAAGAGCCGCAGGCTGATGAAACACCATAATTACCGTGCTTGGCAACTTTTACGCCAGCACCTGCTACCACGAAAGAAGCTAAAGTAGAAATATTAAAAGTGTCTTTTCCATCACCACCAGTACCACAAAGGTCGATCGGATTATATTCAGAAAGGTCAACAGCATGGCATAGATCCAGCATGGCATCTCTGAAACCTTCCAACTCCTCCACCGTGATACTGCGCATCATATACACTGTCAAAAAAGAAGCGATCTGGCTGTTATTAACTTTTCCCTGCGTGATATCGGTCAACACTTCTTTAGCACTTGCCTTTGTAAGAGTCTTATGCTCTAATAAATAATTCAATATATTCTTCATATCAATACAACGCTTTAACTCTTCAACCAGTTTTCAAGCATTACTTTCCCATTTTCTGTAAGTATGGATTCAGGATGAAACTGCACTCCTCTTACATTATACTTACTATGACGTAGCGCCATGATATTGCCTTTTTCATCCAGGGCAGTTATCACAAGATTTTTTAAATCTGACTTTGGATCTATTGCCCATGAATGATACCTGCCGGACACGAACGTCTTCGATACACCCTCAAATATAAGATCATCCGCGATAATTTTTGTATTAATTGCAAGTCCGTGATAAACCTCATCAAGGTTGATCAGTGAAGCACCGAAAACTTCACCAATGCCCTGATGGCCCAAACATACACCAAATATACTTTTCGTCGGTCCGTATTTTCTGATTAAATCCTGCATGATGCCTGCCTCCGAAGGAATCCCAGGACCTGGAGAAAGCAGGATCTTATCATATTTTGATACTTCTTCAAGTGTGATTTTATCATTTCTTATTACATCCATATTAGCTCCATAGCCCAGTTCTTTTATTATATGGACTATATTGTATACAAATGAATCGTAATTGTCTAATACTAATAATTTCATTTTCTTAAATCTCCCTGGCCAGTTGAATGGCGCTTCTTAATGCCAGCAATTTATTATTAACCTCGTTAAGCTCACTGTTTGTATCTGACTTAGCGACCACTCCGGCGCCTGCCTGATAAAATAGTTTATTGTTCTTACTCATCATTGACCTTATCATGATGGCATGATTGAAGTCGCCATTGAAACCCAGGAAGCCGATTGCGCCGCCATAAAAACCTCTATTGCCATTTTCATATTCATTGATGAGCTTCATGGCCTGATGCTTTGGCGCACCCGAAAGTGTTCCTGCAGGAAATGTATCAGCTACCAGCTTTAAAGAAGAAGACTTCCCGTCTATCAAACCTGTAACTTTTGAAACCAGGTGAATGACATGAGAATAAAACTGGATCTCTTTAAATGTTTCGACTTGCACATCTTGCCCGCTCTTGCTTAAATCATTTCTTGCAAGGTCAACCAGCATGACGTGTTCAGAATTTTCTTTTGGGTCATCAAAAAGTTTTTTGGCCAGATCTTCGTCTTGCTTGTCATTACCAGTGCGGCGGAATGTTCCTGCAATTGGGTATATGCTTGCCTTATGATCTTTGATCACAATTTGTGCTTCAGGCGAAGATCCAAGTATTTTAAAACTCCCATAATCGAAATAAAACAGATAAGG
>DATMOV010000079.1:0-11088 GCA_035568055.1 Cytophagaceae bacterium | reverse complement strand
TTCCATCAGAGCAAATGATCTTAGCAAAAAAAACACCTTCTTTGAGATCCGATATAATGATCTCTTCAGCGCTGAAATTAAAAGCGAGCGCGAATGATTTAAAAAGGTCATGCGTCATCGGCCTGTTTGGAACAATCTTTTCAATCTCAATAGCGATCGCCTGTGCCTCAAACATGCGTATAATGATCGGCAAACGTCTGTTGCCTGTTTCCTCTCCCAGCACCAGAGCAAATGAGCCTGATTGAGATTGACTTGAAGAAAGCCCGAGTATTTCTAGTTTTATTTTCTCCACGAATTGATTTTACTTTAACGCTTTGGCAGCGGCGATAAGTTTAGGCACCACTTCAAAGGCATCTCCCACAATTCCATAATCGGCGGCCTTAAAGAAAGGTGCTTCAGGATCTTTATTGATCACCACAATTACTTTAGATGAGTTAACACCTGCAAGGTGCTGAATCGCCCCTGATATTCCTATTGCGATGTATATGTTAGGACTTACTTTTATTCCTGTCTGGCCAACGTGTTCATGGTGTGGCCGCCAGTCCTGATCCGATACAGGCTTGGAACAACCAGTGGCTGCACCCAGAGCCTTAGCCAGATCGATCACCAGATGCCAGTTCTCCGGCCCCTTTAATCCTCTGCCACCAGAAACTACAATGTCTGCTTCAGTAAGTAAAATATCGCCAGTGGCTTTCTCAACACTTTTCTGAATTACCTTGAAGTCAGCATCATTGATGGCTGGCTTAAACTCTTCAATAGTTGCCTTGTCGTTTGTTTCTTTAATGCTCACAGCATTCTTGCTGATAGTAATCACTTTCTTATCACCTTTCATCTCTACGAATGAAAAGGCTTTCCCGGTATAAATGGCTCTTTTTACTTTAAAACCCGAACCTGTTTCCGGGAGGTCAATCACATTGGTGGCCAGGCTGGCATTCAGCTTAGCGGCAAGCCTCGCTGCAACCGGATCAGCAATAGAAGATTTAGAAAAAACTATAATATCAGCCGCTTCTTTGCTCGCAGCTTCTGCAAGTGCAGCAGTATATGGTTGTATCAGAGCCTGGCTTAAGCGGGCATCAGAACAAAATAACACTTTTTTTGCTCCAAATTTACCGAGCGTTTCCAGCTTATCTTGTCCGGGATTGCCCATCACAACTGCAACGGCAGTAGTACTTTTTAATTTAGCGAGCTCAGAAGCATAACACACTGCTTCTAAAGAAGATTTTTTGATTTCTCCATCTGCTATCTCTACAAAAACTAATACAGGCATATTCTATTTTTTTGATGAAAGTTGAATTTATATCAGTAATCTTCAATTATAATACTTTGGCCTCATTCTTAAGAATATCGAATAATTTTTCCGGTGTGGCCGCATCGATCATTTTACAGGCACCCTTTGGTGGAGGTAGTTCGTAAGAAATAAGAGTTGTAGTATCACTTACCTGAACGGGTTCGACCACTTTTAAAGGTTTTGTGCGAGCAGACATGATTCCTCTCATGTTAGGGATTTTCCATTCCGCGATAGGCTCCTGGCAACCCGCTACCAGTGGCAATTCAGCTTCAAGAACTTCTTTTCCTCCTTCAATTTCCCTAGTCATTGTCGCTTTAGTGCCTTGCAGATCCAATTTCATGATGGGTGAAACAGAAGGTATGCCCAAAAGTTCTCCGACTAATCCATGAACAGCGCCTCCGTTGTAATCAATAGATTCCCTTCCCATTAAAATCAAATCATATTTTTCAGTCTTTGCGATACCGGCAATCTGAGAGGCGACAAAAAAAGCGTCTTTAGGAAAAGCATTTACTCTGATTGCATCATCCGCACCAATAGCGAGAGCTTTACGTATAGTTGGTTCTGTGTCAGCTTCTCCAACATTCAGTACCGTAACGGTTCCTCCGTTTGCCTCTTTTAATTCAACGGCACGGGAGAGCGCATATTCATCATAAGGTCCTATAATGTATTGTACACCTGCGCTGATAAATTTAGTATTATTGTCGGAGAAAGATATTTTTGAGGTAGTATCCGGAACATTGCTGATGCAAACTAATATCTTCATAAAAAAATTATACTTAGGTTAGCTATATAAACCGTAAATTTGCTCTTAAGTTAGATAAAATGCAAAAAAATAGATGGAAAATGCCCGCTTGCAAGAGCTTTTTAATTTTCTCAAAGAAGACCCCGATGATCCTTTTATAATTTATGCTATCGCTATGGAGTATGGGAAAGTGAATTTAGAGAAAGCAATGGAGTATTACGACAAGCTACTTAAATATCACAACAATTACCTCCCCACCTATTATCATGCGGCAAAATTGTATGAGATGATAGGGAATAATCTTAAAGCTTCAGAATTATATAAAAAAGGTATGGAAATAAGCCTTGCTCAAAAAGATATGAAGGCTTACCGTGAATTGATGAACGCTTTAAACGAAATGGATCAAATCGAATAAAGAATTAAAAGTGGTGTCCATGCAACTGATTATTCGTATTTTAGAAAATCCCCGCACTCTTTTTTAAGCTGCTCATGCCCCAGACCCGAATTTTGGCCCATAAGGATCTTTCTAACGAGTACGCCACATATAGCTTTTCTGAACCCCAGCTTCTCAGCCAACTCCAGGCATACCTGAAGCTCGTCTTCTGTTTTTACGCCATCAGCAAGCAACATTTTAACAAGGTCGAAAATCCTATCAAACCTATCAGAGTCACTTTTAGGTATTTTAAATTTAACAGGCTCTTCACTTTTGATGATTTCTTTAATTTTTTCAACACTTAAACCATTTCTTTTACCTATATCAAAGACCAATCGTTTTTCTGCGATGGAAAAATTACCATCGGATTGAGCTATTGACACCAGGTTTGCGATATGACTTTTAATTCCTTTGGTTTTTTTACTAGGGAAGATATTCATTGTGTACTTTATAGTATTGGATAAAATGTGGAAACTCAGTAAAGTTAAATCTAAAACTCACAAAGAGCAATGGAAAGGGGACTTTTTTATAATAGAAATGGCTAATTATTATATCTTACAATTATTTTATGTAAAAATTGTAAGATTAAGGTCTACATTCTTAGTTTCTAAATGTCAAATATTTCTTTATTTTAGATTATTTTGAGAAATTAATTCACAAAAACCCGACAGCAATTCCTGCATTTACAGAGAAATACTTAATCCTGAAATGGAGCATATGATTAAAATGAACCTTTAAATTTTTTCGAATTGACCTTGCTCAAATTTTTGACCGATTCTTCCCAGCCTAAAAAATAGCTTTGGAGATCATAGTTTCTATATCTTCCCATTAAGGAGTTTCCTTTTGAAGACCCGTTCATCTGGTTTTTTGTTTTTGAAGTTTTCATAGAAGTAACATTTATAATATAGTCAATATTTTTAAAAGCCTAATCCAATTGAAAAATTTGAAGTCAGATCAAATGGCAGCTTATGCTGCTTTTTAACATAATTGATCTGATCATATCTGATCCCAAAGTTCCAGTCGAAATATCCGAATTTACCCAATCTCCTTTGTATTCCATAAAGCAGATCTACTGTTGGCAGGGATAGTTGCTTAGGGTAATGAGCTTTAGGGAAATTATATTTTATGATCAAAAGATTGTTTACCTGAAAAGCGAAATAGTTGTCAGAAAAATTATTGGCTGTTTTCCCTTCAGCAATTCTTCTTCTCTGGCTGTGATAATACCTTGCTCCAATTCCTGTAGTATTGAAAAGCTTAGTACTGTCAAGTGGAGTCTGGTGAAGAATGCCTAAGCCGAAATAATTCACATTGTAAACAATCGCAGAAAATGAAGGGCTCAATTTCCTTTCATAAGCTAATAAACGGCCTCGCTCATGATGGTCAAAAAATACAAATACCTGGTTGTTTATACCAAAATTTGCGTCAACCACCGCTATTTTAAACAGCGATTTCTCTTCCACCTTATTCTTGCGCAGGTATTTATATTTTTCTTTTATTTTAAAATCAGATTTTTCAGGATTTTCTTCACTGTATTCAACTTTCACCGAATCGTTTTGAGCCATAGATGGAACACTGAAAATAAAAATCAGTAAAAAAGCGGCTAATATGTTAAAAAGCAATTTCATATTAAAATTTGGTCATATTTAACGTTATCGGACTATAAGAAGTCGATATTTTAATCATTGGACTTTCAGTAGCTTTCTGAAGATCGAAACTGCTTTTTCCAGCCATGTTTTTTTCGATATTCTTACGATACTCTTCAGGAAGCTGTATATCTGAAAAAAGAGTTGAAAGTTTATAGTTATAAGGGTAATCTTTGCTGTTAAATACTACTTCTGTTTTGGAAGAGTTAATATCCAATCCTTTAAAATTACTGGCCGGATTAACAGTGATTTTCCCATATGAACTCTCGATCTTATAGTAACCACCTACGTTTGCAAAATTCATGTCGGACTTTTGTGCCTTGCAGAAAAAATTTCCATCCAGATTGTCTCCTTTAATGTCTCCATAAGCGACTTTTATTCTCATCTCACCTTTTATTCCCGATAAAAATACATTCCCAAGCTCAGCGGATATTTCTATAGCGTTGTTTATTCCACTGACTTTTACATCTCCGTATTTATTTGAGGCTACGATCAAGCAGGTAACAGGAACCCATATTTCATATTGGCATTTTAAATTACTTTTTACCTGATCTTCGTATACACTGTTGCTTAGAAAGTAATTGTTAAGGTGAATTGTATTTTGATCTTTATTAATAGTGTATTTAAGGAAATTGAGTTCACGCTCTGCGATACTTCTATCCGGATGCTTCGATATCAGGAGCATTTTTATTTTCACATAATTCCCAGCCCAGCCTTTAATATCTATACTTGATTTCTCCCCCGATATCCTGAGAATATCTCCTGATACAAAAGGTATGTCCTTTTCAATGGTTTTCGTGACTACCTGAATTTTGATTTGCGAGAAACCAGGCAGGGCGCAGAAAAACAACAACCAAAAGAAGTATGCAATTTTCACCTCAAAAAACTTTGTAGGGATAAACATTATGAATTTAACTTCTGTATTAATTCTTTGGTAACCTGTGATTTTAAGTTTTCCAGTTTTATCTGAGTTCTTATAAGGTCAGGATCTTTACCATATTTTTTTACCGCGATGTCAAGCTGTGATATGGCGGCATCAAGTTCATCAAGCTGTGTTTTAAGCTCAACAAATTCAGGGGTTTCGCAGATTTCATTGTTGACTTCACAGTTTTTTTTGATGAACTGAATAGCATCATCCCCGACCTTATCAGCGCCGGCAGGAGTAAACCTGTGTTCATCATACATCACCTCCTCGGTATATGAGATCTCTACAGGTTTTGACTTTTCACCTAACATAACTTCCAAACCCAGTATAATGAATGTGATGGCAGCCGCGATACCAGAAATGTATTTGGCAAGCGTGAGATTTTTTCTTCTCTTGATTTTATATCTGTCTTTATCAAGGGCATTCTCTATGTTATCCCAAAGGCCAGGCTGCGCGTCAAATTCTGGCAGGGTTAACAGACTTTTAGAGATATCGTTATCGAAGCTCAGATCTTTCTCAATCTTACTCCAAAGTTCAGTCGCTGGCTCATACGATGGCAACTCCATGATCGCTTTTCGCAAATGCTTATCCTGCTCGTTCATGCTTTATAGATATCTTTTAATTTTTCCTGTAATAATTTCTTTGAATGATATAGCTGTGATTTTGAAGTGCCCTCCGAAATACCAAGTATCTCAGCAACTTCTTTATGGGAATATCCTTCTATTTCGATTAAAGTAAATACCGTTCTGTAGCCAATTGGCAGAGAGCGGATAGCTTTGTCAAGATATTCACCGGTAAGGTCTGATGGCCATTCGGCACCTTGATCGTGCTGACGCTGATCATAAATCTCAAATCTCTGTTCTGACTTGAA
This sequence comes from Cytophagaceae bacterium, assembly GCA_035568055.1. GTDB lineage: Bacteria > Bacteroidota > Bacteroidia > Cytophagales > Cytophagaceae > DATMOV01. The sequence continues at coordinate 5,186 of DATMOV010000079.1, read as the reverse complement.
CTTTAATATTGATTTTCTTACAACGATGATTTTGATCCATGCGCCTAGAGTGGATTCCATTCGGAAGGTTTTCAAATCCCTGAAAACTTCAATAAAGGCTTCCTGCAGCGCATCATTAGCGTGTTCGTGATCGTTAAGAATCCTGTATGAAGTGTTGAACATAGCCTTTTTATACTTTTCAAATAAATTTCTCTGAGCCGTCCTGTCCTGCTGAATGCATTGATTCACTAATTCTATCTCTGAAATTCGAGGATCCAATGGCACTAGTTAGAAAAATTTTATATAAAGGGTGAAAAAGCCATTAAAAGGTTGTATCGGTTTAGAAATTATTTAATAATATGCATCAAATTGTTGAAATTCAATTATATGGAAGATATTTATGCCGGATTAAAACACTTGATCAGATTCATGATTTGAATGTTAATTTACATAAACTGAGATTAATTTAAAATATTATATTTTACAATTTAAATCGTGGCTGAAATTATTCTATATTTGTAACTTGTTTTTGTCTCCGTAGCTCAGCTGGTAGAGCAAATGACTCTTAATCATTGGGTCCCGTGTTCGAATCACGGCGGGGACACACGCCAGCAAAAAACCCTTATTGCATAAAGCAATAGGGGTTTTTCTTGAAAATTGAGGCTATTATTCTTTGTTTGTGGGCTTTATTTTAAAATGCTTCCACTAACTTCTTTATTTCAACCAGTATCGGGTTCCAACCTTCTCCATTATTATATGCCTCCGTATACCTTCTTTCACCGTCAGCCACTTTTTTATAGTCGCCCTGGGTTACGGTAAAAACAGTCTGTCCGTTTTCATCTGCTAATTCATAAGTTACAGTAAGATAATTTTCGGGGATATCCTCAATGTTTGAATTTGGATCAATGGTAGTGTATGCTAAAAAAAATTCCGGCTTAATATCTAAAATTTTACCTTTTACAAAAACCATGTCTTTGCCCTCATAATTGGCTTTCCATAACAAATGGCTTCCCTGTTTCCAGTCTGAAACAGTCTCGCAGCCAAACATATATTTTTTTGTTTGCTCAGGATTTGTCAATGCGTCCCATACCTTTGAAGCCGGCGCATTGATGGCAATACTGTTTTGTACAATGAGTTTATCCATGTTGTTTGCTATAGTTTTATGGATGCTAAATTTTGTCAGTCCTTCTTTTTTATGGCTGGCAAGAATAAAATCCACTAACAATATAAAAAATCAATTACGAATTTCTTAATATAATAAGACTCATATTTTATAACGCTCCCTTTTCAGAATCTCCATTGTTCACTATATCGGTGATTGAAAGCGCCATCTGTTTAAGTCTGCGGCTTCCGGTATTGTTGAGGATTACGATGAGATTTTTTTCATTTGTAAATCTTATGATGCATGCTTTGAAGCCACGCCAATGCCCAAAATGATATACAATATCATCGTGTGTTTTGGCTTTTCTCCAACCGAAACCATAATTGATCTTCCTCCCACTATTCACCTGGCCATGGTCAAATGCTTCTTTGATGGTTTTCTGACTTACCAGTACATCTGTATATAAAGCCTGATCCCATTTATAAAGATCTATGACCGATGAATAAACGCCCTTCTCTCCCACCAACCCGTTTCTTATATCATTTTCATCAGGTGAATGCCCACCCCTGTAATGGCTAAAACCATAAACCCTGTTAGGTACCTCGCAATTATTAATCATACTATAAACCCGTGAGTCATCCATATGTAACGGTTTAAAGATTCTTTCAGTGATGAATTTATCGAAAGGCATTCCTGATACCTTCTCCACAATAAGTCCGAGCAGAATGTAACCCGTATTGTTATAAGAAAATCTTGTGCCGGGTTTGAATTGCAAAGAAGGCTTATTTTTATTCAGCACATACACGATATCTTCATTGCCGGCAATTTCACAGCTATCCCAGAAAGAAAGAAAATTAGGCAAATAGTTGGTGATATTTGGCAAGCCTGAAGTATGATTAAGAAGCTGCCTGATCGTAATTTCTTTATAGGGAAGCTTCGGTATAAATTTAACAGCGGGATCATCATAGCTAAGCTTGCCGGCTTCCTCCAGCATCATAATGCCCATGGCGGTAAACTGCTTTGATACAGATGCCAGGTGAAAAGAAGAATGAAGGTTTAAACGTGTTCTGGTTTGAAAATCAGAAAATCCGATCGCAGTATCATAAATGATCCTGCCCTTTTCGCTCACAAGCACTGCTCCGTTAAAATCTTTAAATTTTGTTTGCAAAAGTTCTTTGATTTGTAAAGCTTTGCGGAGAGATATCGAATCGTCTGCCTTATTCAGATTATAATTCAGCAAAACAACGGAAGAGTCAACCTTACCAGCTATCTTAATTTTCTTCTTGTCCTTTGTGTCACAGGCCAGTACAATCCACGAAATACACACTCCCAGAAATAAACCTCTCATACGATAAAAATAATCACATTATATTCCTTCACTTAAAAACAAAAACCTTAACAATAGGTTTAGATTTAATAACAAAATAAAAACACAAAGTATAATACTACAATAAATGGCTAAGCTTAATTGCATACTGCTTATAGATGATGACAGTATTACAAATTTTATTAATGAAAGGCTCATCAGAAAACTGAATGTAACCAATGGAGTGAAGGTCGCAATGAATGGCGAAGAAGCAATACAGTATATTGAGGGCTTGTGTGAAAAAGGTGAATTGTGCCCTGAATTGATATTGCTTGATATCAATATGCCTGTTATGAATGGGTTTGAATTTATCCGTGCCTTCGAAAATCTTAATATAAAAAATAAAGATAAAGTAAAGATCATTATTCTTACTACCTCTAAAAACATCAAAGATGTCGAATTGCTTAAATCACTTGGCAACTTTGAATTCATCAATAAGCCTCTTACAGAAGAAAAACTGTTCAATTGTCTGTCAAAAATCACGGCATAAACATTTATACCAGGCCTTGATTACTTTATTTCCTGATAATATTTCTTCAAAATAAAGTATGCTTTCTTCTTCTCTCCTTTTTCTGATATTAATCCTTTACGATTCCAGAAATCCTGAATATAAGGCAGAGGCCTTCTGGGTGATCTGAAGTCAGCGAGAATCCATGGTGATACGCCACGCAGGAAAGTTATTTTTTTTAGCATATTAATCTGATGGATATAAAAATCTTCCTGATATTCTTCATTAAACCTTTTTGACTTATCACCGTGCAAACCAAAAAGGCAATCAGCGCCTAGCTCACTTATGACCAGTGGCTTATTGTAAATAGTCTTCCAGGTATAGCTTTCGCAGTCAGCAGGCTTTTTATCGCCATACCAACCTATATACTCATTGCAGCCCAGCACATCAAGGTATTGGCCTAAAGGATCGTCAAGTATTTTTGTATCGCCTGTTTCGTTATGGACTTCAAGCGCGGCTGTAACGAGCCTGGTATTGTCAAGCTCCCGGGTAATATCTACAAGATTTTTCAGAAAAGCAGTGCGTGCATCTTTAACCGGTGTTTCATTGGCCATAGACCAAAGAATAATGGATGCCCTGTTCTTGTCGCGCGTGATCATTTCCGTTAACTGATTTTTAGCATTTTCGAAAGTAGTTTGGTTCTCCCACTGGATTGTCCAGTAAACGGGGATCTCCGACCACACCATCAGGCCCATTTGATCGGCGAGTCTGGTCATGTTTTCATTGTGAGGATAATGAGCGAGCCTCACATAATTGCATCCCATCTCTTTTGCCCAGGTAAGCAGCAACCGAGCGTCTTCCATACTATAGGCTCTCCTTGCATCGGAAGGAACTTCCTCATGTATACAAATGCCTTTCAGAAATATTGGCTTTTTGTTCAGCAGAATATTCTGGCCTTCGGTTTCTATGGAACGAAAGCCTATCGCTTCTTCCACTTTGTCAGTTTCAGTTGATATAACTACCTGATATAGCTTAGGGTCTTCAGGCGACCATAGTTTAAATTTAGCTTTCAGATTTAGCAAGGCCACGCCATTCTGATCTGTCATTATTTCGGTGCTGATTCCAGCTTCCGGAATTTCAATTTTTATCTTTTCCGATGAAGAAGCGCCATCAAGTTTAACAAAACCAGTAATTTCATTTACTGAATTTTTCTTCAATTGAATAAAATAGTCTTTAATATATGTTTTAGGAACTTCGAGTACTTTTACATCGCGGGTAATGCCACCATAATTCCACCAGTCAGTATTCACAGTAGGCACAGCATCTTTATATCTTTTATTGTCCACTTTCACCACCACAAAATTTTCTTTCTCCGTTACTTTATCAGTAATCTCAAACTGAAAAGGCGTAAAGCCGCCGGTATGTTTCCCCAGCTTCTCTCCATTCAGATAAACATAAGATTCATAATTGGCAGCGCCGAAATACAGAAATAACCTATTGTCCGCTTTGGTTTTCGTAAGGTCAAAAGAAGTTTTATACCAGATAGTACCTTCATAAAGCTCCAGCTTATCACGTTGAGAATTCCAATCACCGGGAACATAAAGCCAGTTGTGGTTTTCAAAACTATATTCTATCAGCTCTGTGTTGTCTTTAGGCTTATCATTTTTAAAATAGCCGTTGGGGTTTTCTTCAAATCTGTAATTATAGAAACCATTTTCATAAGGATCGATAATAATATTCCATTTGCCATTCAGGTTCACATTGCTGCGGGACTGGGCATTAGTCATCAGATCGGCATAATGCTGTGCCACAAGATTTGAAAATGAATCCAGTAATACGATTAAAACAATAATTATTTTTTTCACGTAGATAAATTGATAAAAACCAAAATTACTTGTGATACCTCTCATTTCAAAATTGGGCAACATTATGGAAGCATATCTAAGCGAATATAAACCTCTTCTGAAAGAATATTCCTGACCAAATTGCCTCTTAGTTTTTTTTTCGCTATATAGATTAAATTTTTATAAAACCAGACCTATGAAAAGTTCCTTCTGCATTTTATTTGTATTGTTCACGCATCTTACTTTTGCTCAGGCCCCGGTGAATCTGGGCAGAATTATTAACAGCCCTTTGCTGACGGAAGAACACCCAAACATAACCGGAAATGGCAAAACACTGATTTTTGAAGCAAACAGCGGAGAAGATGAAGCGAAAGAATTTCTGATATCCACCCTCAACAATGGAATATGGACAGCACCCACTGCCGTGCCTGGAATAAACTCCGCGCT
>DATMOV010000078.1:0-3339 GCA_035568055.1 Cytophagaceae bacterium | reverse complement strand
GGAGATGCAAGCGTAAGACCCAAGGAACCTGAAATTCAAACCTGCCCTTTCTGCCAGCATTTTGATAGGATCTTTTTTATCTACGTGGATCTTAATGGTATCGAAATAGTTTTTGTTGTATTGTCTGTAGCCCATCAGTTCCAGAGATTTACAAAGCAGCTTAGCCATACCATGCACTCTTTCTCCGATTGCTCTCAAACCCTTTGGCCCGTGGTAAACGGCATAACTGCCGGCAATCACGGCCAGCAGCACTTGTGAAGTACAAATATTGGAAGTCGCTTTTTCTCTTCTGATATGCTGCTCTCTTGTCTGCAAAGCCATGCGATAAGCTTTGTTACCCTGCGCATCCACCGATACACCGATCACACGGCCAGGAATATTTCTTTTGTATTCTTCCCTTGTAGCGAAGAAGCCTGCATGCGGACCACCATAGCCCATTGGCACACCAAATCTTTGTGATGAGCCCACTACTACATCCGCACCCATTTCTCCGGGCGATGTTAGCATAGTCAGGGCAAGCAGATCGGTGCCGATGGCTACCAAAATATTTTTCGCGTGAGCAGCTGCAATGAATTCTTTCTGAGAAAATATCAAGCCCCAAGAATTAGGATATTGAACATAGACCCCGAAAACATTTGGCCTGTTAAAATCGGAAGGTTCTAAATCTCCGATATGAAGCTTAATGCCCAGAGGCTGTGCCCTTGTTTTTAAAATATCGATGGTTTGAGGATAACAATTTTCAGAAACCAGGTAAGTATCCGCATCTTTCTTATCACCCTTTCTAAGGCTATGCAACATAGTCATGGCTTCTGCCGCCGCGGTACCCTCGTCAAGAAGAGAAGCGTTTGCAAGCTCCATGCCGGTAAGGTCAATCACCATAGTCTGAAAATTAATAAGAGCCTCTAATCTTCCCTGCGCAATTTCAGCCTGATAAGGAGTATAGGCAGTGTACCATCCCGGATTTTCAAGAATATTCCTGAATATCACTCCCGGGGTGACGGTACCAAAATAACCTTGTCCTATATAAGATTTAAAAATTTTATTTTTCGCAGCCAGCTGCCTGAACTCTTTAAGAAAAGTATATTCTGATTTCGCTTCAGGAAGATTAAGGGGATCCTTCAATCTTATCGTTGCAGGCACTGTTTGTCCGATGAGTTCATCAAGGCTTGACGCTCCTACCACTTTAAGCATTTCTTTAAGCTGTTCTTCATTGGGCCCAATATGCCTTGTTTCAAATTTTTCTCTGTTCAGGTTGATCTTCATGTGTTAAAAATCTTAAATGTTATTCCATACAAAGTTAAACAAAATATATAGGTGATTAAATTCCCGGAGCTGTATGTGGATAAATTATCTAAGTTCCTGCTGATGAACAGTATTAGCGAATATTCAATTGTCATTTTATCAGTTGCCAACTGCATTATTATTTCTAATTTTACCTTATTATGAAAAAAATAATTTCCACATCCTTTTTAATCCTTTGCCACATATTCTGTTATTCTCAGAAAGACACTGTTGCCGAACAATATGGACAAACAATCACTGCCGGAGATCTTTCCAAACACCTGCATATCATAGCCTCCGATAGTATGGCCGGACGGGAAACCGGTGATAAGGGACAGAAAATGGCGGCGAAATATCTTGCTGAGCAATTCAGAACAGATGGCCTAACTCCTATAGTAAAAACCGACAGCGGGATGAGCTATTTTCAAAAATTCAAATTGATGAAAAAAGAATGGGGAGCAGTGACATTAAATTTTAAGAGAAGGAAAAAGGAATGGCTTAAAGACTACTATGCTTATGGGGATGTAAGCACTACCGAAGAAGAAAGAATGAGAGTTGTTTTTGTCGGTTATGGCATAGATTCTGAAAAGTATTCCGACTATTACGATGAATTTGCCGGACAAAAAAACGCACAGCCTTTAGACGTTAAAGGAAAAGCTGTCATCATTTTTATGGGTGAACCTGTCATTAATAAAATTTCACTTGTCACAGGAGACACCATCGCATCTGATTGGGCTAATGACTGGAGAAGAAAAGCATCGACAGCAAGGGCAAAGGGGGCAAAGCAGGTCTTTATCATAGTAGGAAAAACACAGGAAGATTTTGAGAAAAGACTGAAACAGCTAAAGCCTCACCTTGGCGCACCCACGCTGGGATTTACGCATAAACAAAGAGCGGGTAGCGCTTTTTTTATTTCAATCTCCATGGCAGCGGAAATGCTCAACATCAAACCGGAACACTTTCCCAAAATATTGGAGCTTAGAGCAAAAAATCTTACGACATTCAAAACTAAATTTCCATATCCGGCCACTCCGCAAGGTATTATCATCAAAGTAAATGTTCCGGTTAAACAAACTCCTGTCTATACAGAAAATGTATTGGGCTATATTGAAGGCTCCGACAAAAAAGAAGAACTGATCATTCTCACCGCTCACTATGACCATATAGGAAAAGAAGGTGATAAGATTTATTATGGAGCGGATGACGATGGCTCCGGAACCTCAGCATTATTGGAAATCGCCGAAGCATTCGGCAAAGCGAAGAAAGAAGGCCATGGCCCGCGACGAAGCATCCTCATCATGCCCGTGACAGCCGAAGAAAAAGGTTTGATGGGCTCTGAATATTATACCGACATACCGGTGTTCCCTCTTAAAAATACGGTGGCGGACCTTAACATCGATATGATCGGCAGACTGGACAATGACCACCTCACAAACCCTGATTATGTCTATCTGATAGGCAGCGATAAGCTTTCTACCCAACTGCACAATATCAGTGAACAGGCGAACAAAACGTACACGAATATTGAGCTCGATTATAAATTCAACAAGCCCGATGATCTCAATCGTTTTTACTACCGTTCCGACCATTACAATTTTGCCAAAAATAATATCCCGGTAATTTTCTATTTCAACGGGGTTCATGCCGATTATCATCAGCCTACCGATACCGTTGACAAAATTCTCTTTGATAAGATGGCCAAAATTACCCGGCTCGTCTTTTATACAGCCTGGGAGCTGGCAAACAGGGAGGATAGGATTGCAGTTGATGTTAATGTGAAATAAGATTAAATAAGTTGACAATTGACAATAGGCAGTTGGCAAAGAAAAAATATACAATTTACACTACCCAAAATTCATATCCTTATACTTTTAAGTAAAAATCATTATACACCTTTGTCAATTGCCAACTGTAAATTGCCAACTAAACAATGAGCGATACTTCTAAAACATTCATACGGGAATCCGATAAAAAAACCTTCGACCTGGAACACAGGCGGAAAATAAATACCAGTATTGGCAAATACAACAACGCTGTAGAACTGGATAAAAACCAATT
>DATMOV010000077.1:0-14871 GCA_035568055.1 Cytophagaceae bacterium | reverse complement strand
TCATCAATTTCGTTATGCTCTTTTTCCTTATGATGTTCTTTATGTATTGCAAGTACCTTGGTACTATCCTTATAAGCCTGAAAATACCCGATCGCCTGATCAAACTGGTGGTTGAGGTGACAGGCATGGCCGAGGTATAAGTCTATATCAGGGTCTTTATATTTTAATTTCTTTGCTTTTTCCAGGTAAGGGAGGCAGCGGGCTTTATTATGAGAATTGTAATAGCAAAGCCCTGCTCTATAGTTATAAAAAGCATTGTTAGGGATCATGCTGTCAAGCTTTAGATATAATGGCAAAGCCTGAACATATTCTTCTGCCCTGAAAAGCTCTTTCGCTTCGTGCTCAATCTTTTTGTGATGATCATGTGGTTGTTGTGCATAGGTAACTTTTTGCAGCACAAGAAATAACATGATGCTAAAAATCACACAATAATTTAGTCTCATAGGTTTATAGGTTAATTGTAGGGAAATAATAATTCTAAAAAATAACTTGAGAGTTATTAAATATCCAATATTAAATTTAAAAAAACAAAGATAATGCGGATATCTTATTAAGAAAATTGATTTCTGGTAACTCATTAAAAGATGCACATCCCATCAAAAATAATAATTGTAATATCCTCTCACACCATTGGAGGTGATGCCTTCTATCATAACTCTGCCTCTTACTTTTTCCATGATATCTACCAGCTCAGCGGGAGTAGTGATAGGCACTTTGTTGACGGAGGTAATGATAAAACCTTCACTGATACCCAACCGGCGGATCAGGCCATTTTTAATATTTAAAACCCTCACTCCACCGGTTAAGTTAAGCTTATCTTTTTCCACTTTGGATATAACTTCCAGGTCAGCGCCCAGGCTTTCGGAGGTAAATGTTTCATGCCTGATAATTTCTGTAGTGCCTTCCCTGTTGGTAAGAATGAGATAAGCTTCTTTGGATTTATTCTCAGATTTATAAGTGATCTTTATTTTATCTCCCGGATTAAAATAACTCAGGTATTCGTCAAAGCCACTCTTACTATTGATCTCCTGGTCATTGAGCTTAAGAATAATATCTCCTTTTTTTAAACCTATTTTATCCGCTCCTCCATCTTTCTGAATATAGGTGATGAGCACACCTGAAAGATCATTCAGCTTAAGCTGCTGAGCAGTGGCTGTATTGATCTCAGCAACCTCGGCTCCGAAAAATCCTTTCTGTACCTCGCCATATTTAATGAGGTCTTTCATCACTTTGCTTACAATGTCTACCGGTACGGCAAAGCCATATCCTGCGTAGGAGCCGGTGCGGGAAAGAATAGCGGTGTTAATCCCTACAAGTTCGCCTCTGGTATTTACCAGTGCACCGCCGCTATTACCCGGATTGATGGCAGCATCGGTCTGAATAAAAGATTCCAGCGGGAACTGACTATTCACCACATTGATATTTCTCGCTTTAGCGCTTACAATCCCTGCTGTGACAGTTGAGGTAAGATTAAATGGATTGCCTACTGCCAGCACCCATTCACCGATCTTAAGATCTTTTGAATTACCAATTTTAATAGCAGGCAGGTCTTTACCCTCAATTTTCAGCAGAGCAAGATCTGTGGATGGATCTGTGCCGATGATTTTGGCCTGGTATGTTCTTTTTTCATGTATGACCTCAATCTTATCGGATTTCTCTATGACGTGATTGTTGGTGATGATATATCCTTCAGAAGTATAAATAACTCCGGAGCCAGAGCTGCTTGCCTGATTTCCCTGGTTGTTAAAATACCAGTCAAACAAATTGTTCTGAGTATTATTGCTTACGGTGGTGATGTATACCACGCTGGGACGGCTTAGATTGGAAGCAAAAACAAAATCATCTCCGGTAGCTGACTGTTTTGAATTTGCTAATCCCACTAAAGCGTTTTCAGTATTTTGGATATACGTGGTTTCCGTGCGTGGGAAAAAAATACTGAAAATAAAAGCTCCGAAAATACCGGCGGCAAAACTTATTAAAGTAATTCTGATGGTTGGTTTCATAGCCACTAAATGATTTATCTTTTCAGCTCAAAATTTATGTATTAAATATTTAAACACCAAGTACACGAAGAAAAACACAAAGTTCATAAAGCATAGATTTTATTTTTTTCCTGGTGTTCTTTGTGTAATAACTTTGAGTACTTTGTGGTTAAAAAATAATTTTTTGCAGATGCTCATCATTGCAGAAGTTATTTCCCGACAGTTCCTAAACATAATTTTTTCTCTTTCGATTCGAGCTATTAAAGCTCTTTATTATTTATTAACTTTGATTTGACCATGGGAATCAGATCCATTCTTAGCAAACCTATCGCTTCTTATGTTGTAAAAAAGCAGAAGAAATGGGCTGCAGATCCAATCAATACACAAAAAAAAGTCTTTAAGCGTCTTATCAAAGATGCTAAGAATACGCTTTTTGGGAAAGACCATGATTTTGAATCTATCAAAAGTTACGATGATTTCAAATCAAGGGTGCCTATCCGCGATTACGAAGGATTGTCTCCCTATATACAAAAGGTACTTGATGGCTATGAGGATATCTTATGGAAAGGCAAACCTCTTTATTTTGGCAAAACTTCCGGCACTACTTCAGGAGTAAAATATATTCCCATCACCAAAGACTCCATCCCTTTCCATATTAATGCAGCCAGGGATGCAATTCTTAATTATATTCACGAAACAGGAAATGCAAAATTTCTTGACGGCAGCCTGATTTTTTTATCTGGTAGCCCGGAAATGGAAAAAAAGAATGGAATATTTATTGGCCGTCTTTCCGGTATTGTCAATCACCATGTTCCTGCTTACTTGCGCAGCAATCAGAAACCAAGTTATAAAACCAATTGCATTGATGACTGGGAAGAAAAACTTGAAAAAATAATTGATGAAACTCAGGATGAGCGAATGATGCTCATCTCTGGCATCCCTCCCTGGGTGCAGATGTATTTCGATCGCATCATTGCAAGAACAGAAAAAAAAATCAAAGACGTATTCCCTGATTTTTCATTGTTCATTTATGGTGGTGTGAATTTCGAACCTTATAAAGCGAAACTCTTCGAATCAATTGGCAGGAAAATAGATTCCATTGAAACATATCCTGCATCGGAAGGCTTCATCGCCTTTCAGGATTCGCAAAAAGAAGAAGGTTTGCTGCTCCTGCTCAAGAGCGGAATCTTTTATGAATTTATTCCTGCCGAAGAATATTTTTCTTCGAACCCCATCAGATTATCAATCGGAGAAGTGAAGATGGGAGTAAACTACGCGATCATACTCAACACCAATGCAGGATTGTGGGGATATTCCATCGGCGATACTGTGAAGTTTGTGTCCACTGAGCCTTACAGGTTGGTAGTAACGGGTAGAATAAAACATTTTATTTCCGCCTTTGGAGAGCATGTGATCGGAGAAGAAGTGGAGAGGGCAATGAAAGCGGCCATGGAAAAATATCCGGAAACAGGTATCGTTGAATTTACCGTGGCTCCTATGGTTAACCCGCTTAATGGCCTTCCTTATCATGAGTGGTTTATAGAGTTTTCGGCGGAACCTTCCGACAAAGAAAGCTTTATTAAATTGCTGAATGAAGAGATGATCAGGCTTAATACTTATTATGAGGATCTTATCACAGGCAATATTTTGCAGCCACTCAGAGTTACCAGTTTGCAGAAGGATGCCTTTATTCATTATATGAAGGCATTGGGGAAACTTGGTGGACAAAATAAAGTGCCGAGGTTGTCGAATGACAGAAGTATAGCAGACGCCTTAGAAAGTTTTAAGTGAGAGCGTTATAGCTTTTCAAAGGTTTATTGTTACAGCTTTAAAATTCTTAGCAGGTGAAATTTTTGAAAAGTTTTGATCAATTAATCAGGATTAAATACAATGAGTAAAATTAAATCAGACATTCCGGATTCACGGAAAGGCATTGCTATCCTGGGCTCAACAGGCTCTATAGGCACTCAGGCACTGGATGTTATCAGAAAAAATCAGAAAAATTTCAGGATAGAAGTACTGACTGCTCAGGAAAATGCTGAGCTGCTTATTGCTCAGAGCTTAGAATTTAAACCGAATGCCGTAGTAATTGGCAATGAAGCTTTATACGATAAAGTTTTTTTCTCGCTCGATCCTGCGGGCATTAAAGTTTACAGCGGACAAAAATCCATTGCTTCGGTGGTGCAGATGGATTGTATTGATATGGTTCTTACCGCGCTCGTAGGTTATTCGGGCCTGCTGCCAACCATTAAAGCGATAGAAGCGGGAAAAAATATTGCCTTGGCAAACAAGGAAACATTGGTGGTCGCAGGAGAACTCATCACAGGGTTGGCAGAAAAAAAAAGAGTGAATATTTTCCCGGTGGATTCTGAGCATTCGGCAATCTTTCAATGTATAGTCGGAGAGTTTAATAACCCGATAGAAAAAATAATTCTTACCGCATCCGGCGGTCCGTTCAGAGGTAAGAACTTTAATTTTTTAAAAACGGTTACAAAGTCGCAAGCGCTCAAACATCCAAACTGGTCAATGGGGGCTAAAGTAACTATTGATTCCGCGTCACTTATGAACAAAGGCCTGGAAGTAATTGAAGCAAAGTGGCTCTTTAATTTAAAAAGCACACAAATTGAAGTGGTGGTTCATCCGCAATCGATCATACATTCCATGGTGCAATTTGAAGACGGCTCGATCAAAGCACAGATGGGACTTCCTGATATGAAGCTTCCTATTCAATACGCCCTGGCCTATCCGGAAAGGCTGAAATCCGATCTTCCAAGATTCAGTTTTACGGACTACCCTACTCTTAGCTTTGAGAAGCCGGATATCAAAACATTCAGAAATCTGAAGCTGGCATTTGACGCGCTGGAAAAAGGAGGAAACATGCCCTGCATACTCAACGCGGCCAATGAAGTAGCAGTGAACGAATTTCTGGAGGAAAATATAGGCTTCACCGAAATTTCAGAAATTATAGAAGATTGTATGATAAAAGTGCCGTATATTGCCAGTCCTTCTTATGACGATTATGTGGAAACAGATAAGGAAACAAGAAGAATAGCGAAGGGCTTAAAGCAGAAGGCTTAAAGCAGAAGGCTACGAGAGAATTTAATTTATTGATAACCTTTAACTAATTAAAAAAAGAGCTTGCACTTTAAGCTTTCCGCTTTAAGCTTTAAGCCTTACACTTTACAATGGAAATTTTAATCATGGCCGCCCAACTTTTATTGGGCTTATCTATTTTAGTCGGAGTGCATGAAGCGGGGCACATGATTGCCGCGAAGTATTTCGGAATGAGGGTTGAGAAATACTCTATCGGTTTTCCACCAAAGATCTGGGGATTTAAAAAAGGAGAAACCGAATATTCTATTGGAGCAATCCCTTTGGGAGGTTTTGTAAAGATCTCCGGCATGATCGATGAATCTCTCGATACCAAGGACCTCAATAAAACTCCAGAGCCCTGGGAATTCCGCGCCAAACCTGCCTGGCAACGATTGATCGTGATGATGGGTGGGATTATTGTAAATCTTTTCATCGGCGTACTCATATCTATTTTTGTACTTTATATTTACGGAGAAAAAGATTTTGCTTCTATAGAAGTTAATAAAAAAGGTATAGTAGCCTCTTCATTAGCGAGGAAAATCGGACTGAAAACAGGGGACAAAATCATTGCCGTCAACGGAAAGCCTTATGATAAATTTCACCAGCTTCGTGATGCCGATGTTTTATTGTCTGACAATAGTTTTTACACAGTGCAACGTGGCGATTCCGTTTTCGATTTAAAAATTCCGGTAGGTTTTATCGGGGAGCTCTCAAAAAGTGATAAAGAAGAATTTTTAGCTCCAATTTCCCCTTTTGAAGTGGGCAATCTTGTGCCTGGAAGCAATGCCGATAAGGCCGGCATTCAGAAGGGCGATAAAATCATAGCAATAAATGACACACAGATTCAATATCTTCATGAGCTTCTGGAAACACTCCCTAAATTTAAAGACCAGAAGATAAATGTTAAAATCGAAAGAGCCGGTAAAGTCCTGACTTTACCAGTCCAGGTTGATGGTAATGGCAGAATAGGATTTGAGATACATCCTCTGTTGAAGGTACAAACACAGTATTATGGCTTTGGTCAGTCTATTGTAAAAGGTACAGAAAATGCATTTAGTATCATTACTAATACGGTACGTGGCTTCGGAAAAATATTTAAAGGACAGGTAAACGCGAGTGATTCTGTGAGTGGTCCACTGGGAATTGCAAAGCAATATGGTCCAACCTGGGACTGGCAAAGATTCTGGGGCTTAACGGGCATGCTTTCTATGGTGTTGGCTTTTATGAACTTTCTTCCTATTCCCGCACTTGATGGCGGGCATGTGATGTTCCTGATGTATGAGATGGCTGCCAGAAGAAAACCATCGGATAAATTCATGGAAGTGGCGCAGAAAATAGGAATGGTATTATTATTGGCCCTTATGGTCTTTGCGTTTGGCAATGATATTTTCAAAATGTTTAAATAATCATGAATAAAATCTCAGGTGTTATTACTGCTCTTTTGCTCAGTTTGAATCTCCTGGCAATTGCCGGCCCAATGGATTCTGTCGGAGTAACTAAGGTCAATGATAAATTACACATCAGGTACCTGGTAGAGCCCGGTGAAACTATATATGGTATTTCCACTAAATACCATGTCGCTGTCGCTGATTTGCTTGAAATAAACCCTGATCTGGAAAATGGTTTAAAGGTAGGTCAGATGATCAGCATACCTTATGATTCAACTTTTGCAAAAGAGAAAAAGACAGACGACAATGTTATCACCCACAAAGTGCAGCCTGGGGAAACTTTATACGGCCTCTCTAAGAAATATAATACCCCGCTCAATGATCTGTTAAAATACAATGGCATGGAACTGAGAGCCGGGCAGGAGATAGTAGTTGGATATAAAAACCAGCCTAAAAACAACCAGGTAAAAAATACAGAACCGAAGCCGGATAATATTCAGCAAACAAATTCGATTCCGGTTACCAATGTTTATAATTATGACCCAAACCGGAAACAGGTGCTGGTTATACCATTCGACCCGTATCTGTATTTTTCAGATGCAGATGATGAGATCGCCGCTAAATCAAAGATGCCTAGAACCAAAGTCAGGGATGTTTTTCGTCGCAGGCTTAATGCTTTGCTGGAAGCTCCGGGCTATGAAATGGTCTATCTATTGGGGGGAAGGGCTAAAGATACTTTATCCGACCTGAATAAAATTTACAGCTCAGTGACTTATAATTATCAGAATGCCATTGAAAACCCGAATTACAAACCAGTGGTAACACCGGGCGATGAAGCAAAAAACAATAAGACATGGCTGGAAAAACAGAAAGACAAACTAACCAATGTGACCAAAGATTCAAAGTACGATGTACCGGAAGATCATGGAAATTATTTTTGAGTGAAAATCAGAAGTCCGCAGGATTTTTTTTCCTACTTCAGCGCTAAATACAGCATAGATTATTACATTTTCATCAATCAGTTTGAAGTGAAAACCAATTATGAAAATTGCCTCGATCGTGCGGCTCAGAATTATGAAAGAACATTCACTACACACTTTTCAATTTTTGATGCTAACGGAAAGCAGGTAGCGGGAGATAAATTCAAGACGCATTACAATTCAAATTCAAATTATATCTTCCAGATAGTGGCGGATAATTGTCCTAAAATTGCTGAAAGAATTCTGGCTGAATTGCCGCCGGCAGGAAAGTAATTACGAATTAACAGTTGACAGTTGGCGATTAACAAAACAAGATGCGGTTTTCATCTTCCTGCCGATTGTTTCACTAGAAAATTATACTAAGGTAAGTTTTGTCAATTGTCAACTATTTCCCTTCCTCTTCAGAGATTGGGACTTCTTCTTTCTTTTTTTCCGGTTTCTGAATTTCAAATTCCACCCTGCGGTTGATCTTCTTATCTTCAGGGGTTTTCTCTTCTGCAATAATGGGCTTCTCACTTCCGAAACCAATTGCTTCAATCCTGTCCGGATCCAGCGAACCTTTATCAACTATATAAGTCTTAATGGCATCTGCCCTCCTCTGAGACAGAATCAAATTTTTATTATGATCCCCATCTGAATCAGTGTGGCCGGAGATCTTAAGCCTGAAGTTAGGATGGTCAACCATAAAGTTCATGACTTTATCCAGGTCTGGTTCCATTTCAGGAAGGATGTCAGCTTTTCCGTTTTGAAATTCAAGAGTATTGAATTTCCATTTATTGTATTTCAGGGAAGGGGCTTCTTTATCAATAGTAGTATCTCCATTAAGATGAAATCTTTCTTCTATTCTAAAAAAATCTTCTCCCTGGATAACCAGCAAATAATCATTTTTATCAATCAGGTCAAACTCATAAGTGCCGTCCGGGCGAATATATTTCGGTGCCACTTCAATTCCATTGCTAAGATCTATCACAGATACTATTCCCTTAAATGATTCTCCTGTTATGGAGTCCTTTAAAGACCCTTTTAGCTTGGTGATAGCCATCGGTTGCGCTTCCATCGGTAAGGGGAATGAATACAGATCCAGGTTTGAAAGATCCGTTTCCTCTGACTTTGCATAGAACAGGTCTTTGGATTTCGAGTCGATGGTAAAATAATATTCGCTGCCCTTGCCATTTACAAGCGGACCGATATTTTTCGGGTCCTGCCATTTACCCTCAATTCTGTATGATTTATAAATATCAAAATCACCAAAGTTCAAAACCTGCCCTTTGGAACTATAATATAAGACATCGTAAAGAGGATGATAGAAAGGGCTTACTTCATTGTCGCGCGTATTGACGACAGGCCCCAGATTTTTAGCGGTGCTCCATTCACCTTTTTCATCTTTATAAGTGAAATATATATCCGCCAGCCCAAATCCGCCAAGCCTGTCGGATGCGAAATATATAGTGTCTTCAGTGTGCGACAATGTAGGCTGTGATTCCCAGGAAGTAGTATTTACATTAGGCCCCAGATTTTTAGGCACCGTCCATATACTATCCTCAAGGTACGAAACATAGATATCACAGCTACCCATACAATCGCGGCAGTCATATTGAAATTCCGTGACCTTGCATCTTGCAAAATAAAGTGTTTTGCCATCCCTGCTCATGCAAGCTGAACCTTCGTTGCATGCCGAGTTGATCACTTTGGAGAAGGGTTGGGCTTCATCCCAGAAACCGTCAAAATTTTTCGTGTAGTATAAATCTTCATTTTCTCTCAGTGAGAGCTTCGTATTACTAACCACTTTTGTTCTTTTGGTGAAAATAAGAATATCACTTTGCACATTGAGCGCCGGTCCATAATCGGGATATTTCTTGTCATTCACCAGGTCGCCCATGTTGAGAAACACACTTTGGGGCGGGCGCAGCGTGTCCACCGCTTTCCGGTATTCCACCAGTTCATAGTATTCTTGCAAAGGAACATAGTAGTCCTTATCTTTGAGAGTGAGGGTATCATAGTGCTGTAATATTTCTGTTACCTCATGCCCCCTATGGTGTTTCAGCACCAACTTATAAACTGCCGTGGCTTTTTCTTTTTGGCCCGTAAGCTCATACAGCTGGGCAAGTTTCCAGAGCATGGTAGTATTCGTAAAAAAATTCTGAATACCGAAGCTGCTCACATATTCTTCCAGCAATGGGAGCAGCCGCGCATAGTCTTTATTATGCTCATATTTTTCAATGTGCTTAAGCTGCTCATGATTTATATAAAAAGGGATTACGCCGAGGTTTCTAAAATTAATTTGGAACTCTGACTTTTTGCCAGAAGATGAGTCTTTAGTAGTGGCAACAGATTTTGTACTGTATTTTTTTTTATTCTTTTGAGAATACGCTGAAGTACACCCCTGTAAAATGATGAGGATTAATAATATATGTATATGATACTTTAAATACATTACTTGCCTAAATAATCCTAAATTACATCTAATTGAGAGTAAAAACCAACAATGAAGGGAATTTATTGGCACAGCCCTTGCAAAACAGCCTGTATATAATTATTAGAGATAATTATTAAAGATTTTATAATAAAAATGTCATATTGGCATAATAGAGAAATAGAAATGAACGACAGCAAAAAACCAGAAAATCATATTGCATTATCGGCCAGGCTTATTGAAGCGGACTCTGGTGAAATGATTCCTCTTCTTTCTCCTGAAGAGGAAGATCTGATGAATAAAGAGAGTGTACCGGAGATATTACCAATTCTTCCGGTGAGAAATACGGTGCTATTTCCAGGGGTGGTGTTGCCTATTACAGTTGGCCGCCAGAAATCGATAAAACTTGTTAAGAAAGCTTATAAAGGTGATCGCATTATTGGTGTCGTCGCCCAGGAAACCGCTACAACAGAAGAGCCTGCTGTAGCCGATCTTTTCAAAGTGGGAACAGTGGCCAAAATTCTCAGAATGCTTATTCTGCCTGATGGAAATACGACTATAATAATTCAGGGACTAAGGAGATTTTCTATCAATGAGGTGGTACAGGAAGATCCGTTTATCCTGGCAAAAGTGAATGTGCTGAGAGAAAATTTTCCAGACATAAAAAAGAAGGAAACCAAAGCGCTGGTTCAGTCGCTGAAAGAATCAGCAGGAAAAATATTAAAGCTAAATCCGGAAATTCCGCAGGATGCGCAGTTTGCCCTTAACAATATTGAAAGTCCGGGCTTTCTCACTCATTTTCTTTCCTCAAATCTTAATGCGGAAGTAAAGGAAAAGCAGAACCTGCTGGAAACAGATGACGGAGTGAAGAGGGCGACTACTTTGCTTGACCTTTTGATGAAGGACATTGAGATGCTGCAGTTGAAGCAGGAGATACAAAGTAAAGTTCACTCAGATATTGACCAGCAGCAGAGAGATTATTATCTGAGGCAGCAGATCAAAGTGCTGCAGGATGAATTGGGAGATGATACCGCAGATCAGGAAATAGATTCTCTCCGGGCTAAAGGGAAAAAGAAGAAATGGCCGGATGCCGTAGCGAAACATTTTAATAAAGAACTTGACAGGATCCAGCGCATGAACCCCATGGCTGCGGAATATCCGCTCACCTTCAATTACGCTGAATTCCTGGTAGATCTGCCATGGAACGATTTCACCAAAGATAATTTCAATCTTATAAGGGCGAAGAAAATTCTGGACTCAGATCACTTCGGCCTTGATAAAGTGAAAGACAGGATCATTGAATACCTGGCGGTATTGAAATTGAAGAGTAATATGAAGTCCCCCATTCTTTGCTTTTATGGACCTCCTGGGGTGGGCAAAACTTCACTTGGCCGCTCTATCGCGAAAGCCCTGGGAAGAAAGTATGTAAGAATGTCGTTGGGTGGCGTGCGCGACGAAGCGGAGATCAGAGGTCACAGAAAAACTTATATAGGAGCTATGCCCGGCAGAATTATTCAAAGCCTGAAAAAATCTCAGAGCTCTAATCCTGTTTTTATCTTCGATGAGATGGATAAGATAGGAGCGGACTTTCGCGGCGACCCTTCTTCAGCCCTGCTTGAAGTGCTGGATCCCGAGCAGAATAATTCATTCATGGATAATTACATTGAGGTGGAATACGATCTTTCCAGGGTTTTATTCATCGCTACCGCGAATTCTCTGGATACTATCCAGCCTGCTTTGCGCGACAGGATGGAGATCATAGAGATCAACGGATACACCATGGAAGAAAAAGTGCAGATCGCGAAGAAACACCTCATCCCGAAGCAAAAGAAAGAACATGGGATCCAGCCGGAGGATCTTAATCTTGGCACAAAGGCTATTGTGAAAATCATAGAAGATTACACAAGAGAGTCAGGCGTGAGAAGCCTGGAGCGAAAAATCGGTGCAGTATGCCGTAACATTGCCAAGTCTGTGGCGATGGAAGAAAAATATGAAAAGAATATCATGGCCAAAGATATTTTGAGAATTCTTGGGCCGGAAGATTTCGACAAGGAAATTTATCAAGGCAATGATATGCCTGGCGTGGTCACCGGACTTGCATGGACCCAATATGGAGGAGAAATTCTTTTTATTGAATCGAGCCTTAGCAGGGGGAAAGGGAAAATGACTCTTTCCGGACAGCTTGGCGATGTGATGAAGGAATCAGCGGTAGCCGCTCTTTCTTACCTGCGTGCCAACGCGGATGAGCTTGGAATAAATTATAAAATCTTTGATTACTTTGATTTGCATGTACATGTGCCTGCGGGAGCAGTTCCGAAAGACGGGCCATCTGCCGGTATTACCATGCTCATATCTCTGGCTTCGGTGTTTACACAGAGGAAAGTAAAAGCGAATCTGGCTATGACAGGCGAGATCACTTTAAGAGGAAAAGTGCTTCCTGTAGGCGGGATCAAGGAAAAAATTCTGGCAGCGAAAAGGGCAGGAATCAAAGAAATTATCATGTCATCGAAAAATAAAAAGGACATAGATCAAATCAGTAAAACTTATATTGAAGATCTTAAAATGCACTACGTGGAGGATGCCTCTGAAGTGCTGGCGATTGCTTTGCTGAAAGAAAAAGTAAAAAGACCACTGGACCTTTCTTTGCCGGCAGAAGAGAAAACGCCTTTAAAAGATAAATAGTTGGAACACGAAATAAGTTGACAATTGACAGTATACAATCGACAAAAAATAAAAGAATAAATTAACAATTGATAAATACTGTGAGCATTTTGTCAACCGTCAATTGTCAATGGCTAGTACAGCAAGAAGGCAAACATCAAATATTTCAATAATTTCTCCGTTTACAGGACGAATTCATATAATTAATGGTCAGTCACCCAGCTTTATTATTGATAGCGATATTTTTTTCTCAGGCTGCTTTCGCCCAGATCGGAGGCAAAACTTCGTATCAGTTCCTTGATGTGCCGGTAAATGCCCATGTGTCTGGCATTGGAGGAGTGAATATTTCCGTCAGAGATCAGGATCCGAACATGGTGATGCAGAATCCCGCCTTACTAAATTCCAGCATGAACAAATATTTTTCGGTGAGTTATCTTCCTTACTATGCGAATATCAAAGCAAACTCCCTTTCCTATGTCCAAAAAATTCGGAATAATATGTTTGGGGCAAGTCTTCAATATCTTGGATATGGAAATATTCAGCAAACGGATGCCAATGGGACTATACTGGGTACATTTAATGCAAGGGAGTTTGCTTTCACCGTATCGGGGTCGCATACCATTAATCATTATACCATTGGAGCAAATCTGAAATTGGCTGAGTCACATATTTACACTTACAATTCTGCAGCAATATTGGCAGATATCGGAGCTATTTTTAAACATCCGAAAAAGGAATTTACCATTGGTTTGGTCATGAAAAATATCGGGGTGCCGATTCAAAATTATGTAAAAGGTCACAAAACAGTTCTGCCATTTGATGTTCAGCTCGGTACCACTTTTAAACCGGAGCACATGCCTTTGCGCTTTTCATTTACAGCAGATCATTTGCAACAATTTGATATTGTCTATCAGGACACTACTATAAAAACCTTTGATCTGCAGGGTAACCAAATCATTCATAAAAAGACATTCGCTGATAAAGCAGGCAGGCATCTGATCGTAGGAGGCGAGTTGATTTTAAGTAAAAATTTTCATGTAAGGGTTGGATACAATTACCTCCGCCGACGTGAGCTGAGAGTTGCCAGCAAATCTGGCGGCGCAGGCTTTTCCTGGGGCTTTATGCTGCGGATAAAATCTTTTGAATTCGGGTTTTCCAGAGCATATTATTATTCCGCAGGCGGAACCTCTTTTTTAACGCTTACCACAAACTTTGAAACCCTCATGAAAAAGAAGTCGCCTTCTATAAATAATACAAATCAGAATTAAACAATTTATCTTTAAAATACTTTATTTTATATAATATAAATCTCCTAAATTCATTTTAATGTTAGACAACAATAAATATCTCACGCCGAGCGAAATAGTTAAAGAACTTGATAAATATATCATTGGACAGAAAGAGGCTAAGAGGAATGTTTCCATTGCTTTAAGGAACAGATGGAGGCGTATGTTCGCTTCTGAGGACATGAGGAAAGAAATAGTGCCTAACAATATTTTGATGATAGGGCCAACCGGTGTAGGTAAGACTGAAATCGCCAGGCGGCTCGCCAAAGTAGCTGATGCGCCATTTACCAAAGTGGAAGCTTCAAAATTTACCGAGGTCGGTTATGTGGGAAGAGATGTCGAAAGCATGGTACGGGATCTGGTGGAACAATCGGTGAACATGGTAAAAGCTAAAAAGAAAGAAGAAGTTAAAAGCAAAGCCGCCCAGATGGTGGAAGACATTATACTTGACAGCTTGATACCTTCCGTTAAAATTCATACCTCCGCAGCTGGGATATCAGCCGATAGTTCCATTGAAGATCAGGAGCTGAACGAAAAGACAAGGGAGAAGTTCCGGGAAAAAATAAGGAATGGAGAACTTGATGAAAGGAAGATAGAAATTAATATTCATCAGAGCTCCAATAATGGTGTAGGTGTTATAGGAGGAGCGGTCGATGAAGTTTCCATGATGAATATCCAGGAAATGATCAATGGCATGATGCCTAAAAAAACCAAAAAAAGAAAAGTTACCATCGGTGATGCCCGGAAAATTCTATTGGAAGAAGAAGCCGCGAAGATGATCGATATGGACGAAGTGAAAGAGGAAGCCATAAGAAAGGCGGAAAATACCGGCATCATCTTTATCGATGAAATAGATAAGATAGCATCCGGATCTAAAAAAGGCGGCGGCGGACCTGATGTCAGCAGGGAAGGAGTGCAAAGAGACCTTTTGCCTATTGTTGAAGGCAGCTCGGTGAATACTAAATATGGAGTAGTCAATACAGACCACATATTATTTATAGCAGCAGGTGCATTTCACATGTCCAAGCCTTCTGACCTTATTCCCGAGCTTCAGGGGAGGTTTCCGAT